>JAUPKV010000493.1 GCA_030837265.1 Methanobacteriota archaeon | reverse complement strand
GAACAGATCTCTGAAAGGAATAACATTTCCAAGTGCCTGTGCAGCGTATTCGGAATCCGAGATAATCAGTCCTGCCAGAAAAGCCCCAAGAGCAAGGGAAAGACCTGCCAGGGAAGTTATCCAGGCTACAAAAAGGCCTATTACCACTATACTCAGTAAGAAAAGCTCATTATTGCGTGTCTTCGCCACATGGAATAAGAGAAAAGGAACTACATAACGGGCGCTTATCAAAGTTAGAAGAACAAGCCCGATTCCGCGAAACAAAAGTTCAAGGAGATCACTACCGACTACTGCCTCTCCTGCAAGAAGCGGGGCAAGAATAATTACCAAAACCGCTGCTATATCCTGGAAAATAAGTATTCCAAGTGCGATTCTTCCATGAGCACTATAGATTTCTCCTTTCTCCTGAAGCAGTTTCAGGACAATAGCAGTGCTGCTAAGTGCCACAATAAGCCCCATGAAAACGGCAGCTTCAGGAGAATAGCCAAGCCACCAGAAGATAAAAGCAACAACAATGGATGTAATCGAAACTTGCAGTCCTCCTCCCAAAATCACAATTCGTTTGATCTTCAGGAGCTCTCGCAGGGAAAACTCTATTCCGATAGTAAAGAGCAGTAAAACGACTCCGATTTCAGCCAGAACTTCTATATTTTCTACTTCTCGAATCAGTCCAAAACCAAACGGCCCTGCAAGGATGCCCGCAAGCAAGAAACCCACGAGTGGAGCTATCTTCAATCTGGAAAAAATAAAGACTACAGGAATAGAAAGACCGAAGATAATCAATAGGTCGGTTAGAAGATGCGATGTCATCAATATAGACTAAACTGATAAATAATATAAATATCCATTTATATAACTATCTTAGAATCTTAATATGGAGTATTGTTCCAAATAAGAGTAAATATCTAAAAATAAGAGTTCAATATTAGAATTCGAAGGTTCAAATCTATTGGAACCGGTTTATAGATCCTGGAACTTTGGTCTGTTTTCTGTAGTATTTATTGAGCCACAACAGTCTGCTTTCATATATTTTGGTTCAAGCATTTCAGTCCGATTTAGCTTATTTAAATTTACAACCCTTACAACAGTTCAACATATGTTTTTCATAGCAGTTATCTTATCATATCCAGTTAGACTTTCAGACGTTTCCACGTTGTCATATGAGCTTAACATACCGACATTAATGCCAATGAACCCCATAATAGGATCACTCCAACTGAGAAATAATTATACAAATAGAGAACTCCATCATCTAGCTGTGAATTAGTCATATTTTTCAAAAAACTGGGCAAATATTTTTAAATAGGACATTGGTAATATTCATATTATGACTGATAATTTTTTAAGATACGCTGAGATTATTTTTTGTGTTTGTCTCATAATACTTTTTTTTATGTCTTGTCTTCTGTAAACTAATTTAAGATATGATCATAAGAAGTTTCTTTTTTCATTGGTCACAAATTAAATTTATTCTTCATAAATTTTATATAGTGTTTTTCTTTGAAATTCATCAGATCTTAAGAAAATTATTTAAATAATAAGCATAGATTTATTCAAAATACTATCTCAATTAATAATGTTAGTTTAATTGTAGTCAAGAGCTTCAGGGAGACGAATTAATGGATACTTCAGGTCTATGTTCAGATTTGGTATTGTCATTTGAATATATCAGGACACTTAAAAATCTTTATTCCAACTCTGGAGGAGTAAAGTAAATGGTAGCCTCTTTACTGGCAAATGTTGATGTGATCCTTGGTTTTGCCATTCTAATTCTTACTATATTCTACAGATTTGAATTTCCTCCTGTACTTGGTTTTCTTGTAACCGGAATGTTTATTGGACCTTATGGGCTTGGCATTCTAAATGGAGGGCACAATCTAGTAGACATAAACTCCGAGCTCGGCATGATTTTTCTGCTTTTCACAATAGGGGTTGATCTTTCTTTAAGTGAACTCTGGAAAATGAAAAAAGACATTATGATGGGAGGAACACTTCATCTCCTCTTCACGACAATTTTAATTTTTATTACTTGCTCGGCACTAGGCTTCAGTCCTAATACATCTGTTTTCATAGGTTGTATCTTGATTTCACATAGCAGTACTGCAGTAGTACTCAAGGTTCTCCAGGATAGAAACGAAGTTTATACTCCCCATGGGAAAACCTCACTTGCGATTCTAATATTTCAAGATTTGACCATCGTACCTATGATCCTGGTGACTCCTATGCTTGCAGGAAATTCTGTGAGTTTTGATGGAGCACTTTCCAATATATTTCTTAAAGGTTCCCTTATTATCCTGGTCTTTATCCTGAGCGCCAAACTTGTGGTTCCCTGGATATTTTACCATGTAGGCAGAACAGGTAGCAAACAGTTATTCCTTGTCAGCGTTGTATTCATCTGTTTATCAGCAGCTGTCTTTACTTCCAGTATCGGGTTATCTCTTGCTCTTGGGGCCTTTTTAGCCGGGACCGTTATATCCGGGTCTTCTTACAACCATCAGGCAATGGGTAATATTTTGCCCATAAAAGACATGTTCATGAGTTTCTTTTTCGTGTCAGTAGGCATGCTTCTGGATGTCAATTATCTGCTTGATAACCTTCCTATTCTTATCCTTGCAACGATCTGCATCCTTATTCTGAAATCGATTGCAGGAGTAATTGTAACTTTCCTTCTAGGGTATCCTCTTCGTACAACTATACTGACAGGACTTGCGCTTTCACAGATAGGAGAGTTATCTTTTGTCCTTTCCAGATTAGGATTGGAATACTCTCTCCTGACAGAGGAAACTTACCAGGTAATTCTGGCAGTCTCAATCCTTACTATGGGAGTGACCCCCTTTTTGATCAACGCTTCTTACAAGCCTGCTGATTTCATTGTAAAAAAGGCTTCAGGTACGGCTTTCGGCATGAAACTTGTACGCGGTTTATCGGGGTATGTTGAAGAAGAAAAAGATATCGAGCCTGAGATGAAAGACCACGTGATAGTAATAGGATTTGGTTTTTCCGGAAAGACAATCTCAAAGGCAGCAAAAACCGCAGGGATACCATACGTTATAGTAGAATCCAATCCTGAAGTTTTTAAGCAGGAAAGAGCGAAAGGAGAGCACATCAAATATGGAGATGCAACATTTGGGGCTGTACTGGGGCATGTGGGAATTAAACATGCAAGAATCATTGTAATAGGGCTATCTGACACAGATGTTACACGAAAAATAGTGGAAAAAGCAAAAGAGTTGAATCCCAACGTCTGTGGAATTGCCAAAGTACGGGACCTGCAGGAAATGAAACGCCTCAATTCCCTCGGTGCAGATGAAATTATTCCCGAAGAATACGAAACATCAGTAGAAATCTTTGTCCGCATGCTGGAAAAGTATCTGGTTCCGCAGGAAGATATCGATAAACTGGTGGATGATGTTAGGGCTAACGGTTACAGGATGATGCGAAAACTGTCTGTAGGTGCAACAGGAATTGACAACGGATTCAGCATAAAAGAAGTTCTTCCTGGAGTTGATATTCAGGTGCTTAAAGTAGGAAGCGGTTCTACTTTTGAAGGAAAAACCCTTGCAGAACTGGAAATAAGGAAAAAGTATGGAGTGACAGTACTTTCGATTCGCAGGGGTTCGGAAATGGTTTATACTCCCTATGGAGACTTCCTCCTCCAGGTCAAAGACGCTTGTGTTCTCCTAGGAAAACCCGAGGATCTTTTCAATGTAAGAAAGTTCTTTGAAAGTATTCACGGATAATTATTACCTTCTCTACACTTTCTTATTAATTTTCTTTTTTTCTTTTCATTCCTCACGTGAAGGAATATTGCTTTCGGGGATTCGTACATGAGATTAAATTAGAATATTCATATTATAATCACATGATTATATAATTAAAGATATCTGTCGTTGTCAGTACTTTACCTATATAAAAAGGTGGGTGTACGACAAGAAAACATGAAAGATGGCATTCAGGTTGATCCATAATAATATCAACCGATTAGCGACGGACCCCTAAATACAAATCGTGCTCAATTAACTGGTTGACATTTCCCTTTTAAATAATCTTGTTAACCTTTATAGGAGTTACGCACTTGAGAAGTAAAACCAAGCACATGAGGGCTTGCCAGGAATATTGTGCTTTAGACAGTTTGGCACTTCATGCTACTGGTTTTTTGTTCAACTGCGTAAGTTCCTACTTTATACATCTTCTAAGCTTCATTGGTACAGGAACCAAAAAGTACTCAGAGCAAAAAATAAAAAGTAAAATCTTTTCTTTGCATTAAACCACATGTGTAAATTTGCTACAACTAATTATTAAACTTCCAAAAATGTCAAGAGAAAATTTGACCGTTATCTAGCTTTTTTGGCATTTTCTGGCTTACCACTAAACCTCTATCTGCCTTAAAAAACTTAAATGTTTAAGGCACTCAATTTCCATTTCTTATGAGTTCCAAGGTTTGAATGAAAATTAAAATTTGGTGAACAAACTGTATATTAGAGTTAGAACTATTTAGATTCTGTCGTAATGTTCAAAACTTCACTTAGAAAAATGTATTCTTGACCAACGATGTTAAATTGCAGATTTAAAACAGACTTTCTTAAAATGAATACATACACAAAAAGATTTAAGCATCCAGAAATCCCCCTACAATTGCAAGGAGTATTCCAAGCTCTACAGACTCAGAGGTAAAATTACGCAGAAGTATTTTTCTTTCATTTTTCAATATTGGCATCTCTATTATTCTGAATTCAAAGAACTCTATTTAATAGTAACGAGCCTGTCCCACAATTATATTTAAGTTATTTTATATTAT
>JAUPKV010000492.1 GCA_030837265.1 Methanobacteriota archaeon | reverse complement strand
ATCAATGACCCTGCGATTATCCTTGCGGACGAACCCACAGGAAACCTGGATTCAAAAACGGGGTGTGAGATCCTGAATATGTTCACAAGACTCAATAAAGACGGTAGAACAATTGTTATGATTACTCACGATCCGGAAATTGCAAGGTATGCTGACAGGATAGTGCTCGTAAAAGACGGAATTATTCAGAATAGTCCTAATACTTAAGTTTCGAAATCAAAGTAATCAGGATGATGTTAAAATGGTTATACAGAAAAATCAGGTTATTCACATTGTTTTTTTAATTTTTTTAATTTCCTCTATTTCTTCAATACCTGCTTCTGCAGCTACAGGAAGTGCCAGCCTTAAAATCACCATAATCGAGACAAACCCCTATCCTGCAAAAATAGGAGAGTATCTGAACCTTACCTTGCAGGTTGAAAACGTCGGAGGGGATAAAGCCAATGATGTCGACATTGCAATAGTACCCGAATATCCGTTCTCTCTCGATTCCGAGGCAAACGGACTTAAAAATATAGGAGTTCTTAATCCTGGAAGCACTGCAACTAAAGAGTTCTACCTTTTCATGGACAAAAATGCTCAGAAAGGTATACGAACCCTAACGGTCAGGACAAGGCCAGATAAGGCTGCCCCCTGGAGCGAGAATAAATTTGACATAAGAATAGGTACTGAAACCTATAACAGCAAAGGTGCAGTAGAACTTAAAGAACTTGTCTCGGACCCTGAGGTTTTCATGCCGGGGGATCGGGGTACTATCACTGTGACTCTTACCAACACTGCAACTACTCCTACGGTTACTATTGATGGAAGTACCTATGATACCAACGCCAGAATCCAGTCTGCAGCTTTAAAAACTCTGTCCGATGAAATTACAGTTCTTGATTCTCCTTATAATGATATGGGCATTCTGGGTCCTGGAGATAGTATCAAACTAACTTATAATGTTAGAGTTGCAGAGAATGCGACAGAAGGGACTCACAACCTTGAGCTCGAAATAGAGGGTAATTCCTTTGATTACAATAGCAGGAAAAACATCCCTCTTGAGATCGATTCTTCAAACATAAAAGTAATTCCTTCAAAAGAGCTTAAACTTGTAAATGGCGGAGCTACCCTTGAATTTGATGTTGCAAACACTCATCCGAACGAGTTCAATTCGGTAAGCATTAAACCCGAGGCAAATGGGGTGAGATTTTATCCTGCAGAATACTTCATAGGACCTATGAATTCGGACGAGCTTTTTACAATTGAATTTAATGCAATAGAAGATAATTCCTCAAGTATTAAAAATAAAAGCTCAGGGCCTGTAAACCTGACTCTCTCGGCAAGCTACAACAATGGAATCAACAAACATGAAAACATGGTAAGCAACCTTAATATTCAATCTATAAAGGAAAGTAATGGCAACTACTCAAATATAATCATTGCAGGATTATTACTCGTTATTATTGTTGCCGGAGGAATAATAATTTACAGAAAGAAAAAACCGGGCAAAAAATAATCTGTCCAGTGCAAAAGGATGTATAGTTAAGGCAAGTTTTTGGGACTTATTCTGTCTCAAGTTTGCCAGACTAGGCATCCTTCCAAATTTTTACACTGGTAGCCAAATAAGACTCGATTTCATTCAGATCCGATTTATTTTTTGTCTAACACAGGAATCGTAAATGTAAAGGTACTTCCTTTTCCAACCTCAGAATCCACAAAGATTTTCCCTTCCTGAATATCTATAAGGCTCTTGACTATGTACAGTCCGAGTCCGGCTCCACCGGATTCCAGGACTTTGGAAGGGTCTGCCTCTGCTAGAGGTGTAAACATTTTTTCGTAATAGTTTTTCAACAACCCTGTTCCTGTATCCGAAACTTTTATTTCGAGATTATCCTCCTTTTTGGAGGCACTTACAGTAATTTTTCCATTATCAGGAGTAAATTTGATAGCGTTATTTATCAGGTTAAACAGTATCTGCCTTAATTTTGCCTTGTCAGCCTTTATATTCCCAATCGAGGAGTCTACTTTGAGTTCTACAGAAATTTTTTTATTCGAAGACGATGAGAGGAGACTGATTCGAACATCCCCTAACAGGCTGAGAATATCAACTTCTGTATAATTGAGAGTTTTCTCACCGGCTTCAAGTTTTGAGATATCACGAAGATTTTCAATAATTTCCAGCAGGTTCTCTCCGCTCAGGAAAATATTATTGACATATTTTGATTGTCTTGTATTAAGGGGTCCAAAAGCTCCTTCCAGCAACAGGTCGGAAAAACCTATAACTGAGTTAAGGGGAATCCTGAGTTCATGACTGATATTCATAATGAACTCGTTCTTGATCCTGTTTGCAGCTTCAGCATCTTTTTTAGCTTTGATAAGAGTATTCTCCAAATCTGATTGTTGCTCCATTTGTCCCAGATATTTCCATTTTCCTTTTCTTTTAATAAGAACTCCTTTGTCTTCCATTAGTTCAAGTAATAAGCTACACGAAAGTTCATCAAAAGGAATGGTACAGAGCAGTGTGAAATTTTTATTGTTCAATAAACTGGCCGTTTCAGCTGTTTTTTGGCACATCTCAATATAAGTTTTTATAGAGTTGCCTGATCTTTTAAGATCGAAATTGGTTCTGAATCCGGAGAATCCTTCTGAAATAGCTTTTTCAGTTCCTTCTTCAATAAGCTCTTTTATCGCTGACGCGATAATATTAGCATTTTTGGGGAGTTTTTTGGCTGGCTGAAGCACCAATTGGGAAGAAATAACTAAATTCTCGCCATCCACTCCTAATTTTTTGAGTTTGTTTTCTACTTGTTCAGCATCCATTTCCTGCGGGGAATTAAATGAGCAGTAATCTCCCCTTTTTATTCCTTGCTCATAGTAAAAAGCAAGCAGTTCTGTCAATTCTTCGAGATCGTTATATACTGCAGAGATCTGGGGGCCCTGCGGAATACTTGAAAAAAGTTCAGAGATTTCATTAATTTCTGTTTCCAAAATCTTTCCCCCTCATTGTGTGCATAGGTATATAAAATACCGCTCAACCGGGTACATAAATATAATGATAGAGTCAATAAAGCTTCAAATGAGTTTTATTCATCTTTTCAAATGTAGTATTCAAAAAGTGGGTAACTCTTTTATCATACGCCATTAAAATATATAAGAAATATGCTAAATTTATACTGTACGCACCTCATCAAAATCTAACATATGAATTCAAATTAGGGATATAAATTAATATCGAAACTTTCCGAATTATTGTTTTATCCTGAACCGTCTCCGGATGAAAATAACATGGAATAAATAATATCTTCAAATTAAAACGTTACTGCAACTTCATTTTTATTACATTACAATATTCAATCCCATTACGCCTTTTAAATAGATTACATCTTTCACATAGAAGTATTAATATAATAAAGTTTGTATAATTATCGAAGTAAGAGTGATGGGATTTCCTCTTAATCCTGGTTTGAACCGATTATCCAGAGGATTAGGACTCAAATTCTGCTATTATACTTCTTTCTAATCATAAGGCAAATAAAACCAGATGGGAGAAAATCAAATGGAAGTTAGTTGTGCTGAAATTCTTGATGTCTTAAAAAATATACACTTCCCCTTGACTAAAGAGCAGATTATTCAGCAAGCAATAAAGCATGGAATCAGCTATCAAATAATAGAAGATCTTAAAAATATCCCGGAAAGGAAATATATTAGTTCTAACGATGTCATAATGGAATTTTGCAAAACAAAACGCTGTTGAGCAATAGAATAAACGAGAGATTAGATAACTTATCTTCAGGTCATTCGCAAATCTTTCATTCAGCCTCGGGGTATTTTAAACTGAATATGATTTTTATTTTTTTGGTTTGTTTTTTAGTTTGTTTTTTTGGTTTGTTTTTGGTTTATTTTTTTGGTTTGTTTTTTAATACTTAGTCGGGTTTGAACCGTATCTTGTGCCTTGTGATTTTAAAAGGATTGGTTTTCTGGATGTGAATTTTTTATCTGTTCTATCTAAACCATGACGTCGATCTCGTTGATAATTACACAAATTTCTCAAGTCACTTCGCAAAATACCCAAATCATGTGATAGTGATTCAGGTAAATTAATTAAATCCTTTTCAATCGTGTTGAGGTTATTGAAATTTCTTTTAGCATTGAACCTGTCGCCTTTTTTTAGATTAGTAATCATGTCCTGTCCCTGTTTATCGATATGGATCTTAATCGTTGTATAACGATTCCACATTTCTTCGAAATTTTCATCGATTATTTTATGCATTTTTGCTCTTGCTTCTTCTTTTTCCATATTATCCCTCACTCGATTACCCAAACGTTTAAAAGTAGGTTATATCTTTTCATTTATTCTGCTTAAGTGAGCAATTACTTTTTTTATTTTTGATTTAATGGCCTTCTTTAAGCTGTAGGTGTTTTTCCTATTGTATTAGCTATCTAAGATTTCTTAGGATGCAATAAAACAATAGTAATTTTTATTATTTATAACTTACTTGAAAAATTATAAAAGATCAATTGTTTATCTTCCATTTGCAAAAGTTATCCTTCTTATATACATCAAAGGCGATAAATGGGCAAAAAATTAAAAATATTTATTGATTTGGGTTTGAAAAATACATAAAATGTAATTTTTTAATTAAGTATATTATAAATATCTAAAATGAATATTACTTTAAAAAACTTCAAATATTAATTATATATTATCCCAGGAAGTGAACCAAAAAGATTACAAATTATCAGGAAGTATTATGAATGAAAAAATTTGAATACTGTCATTTAAGTTATGAAAGTGGTGAAATTACTTTCTCAAACGGTCAACTAATTCCAATAGATTTAAATCATTGTGGATCTGCCTTTGAGGACTTAGGAAAAAACGGATGGAAAATGGTCGGATGCGGTAATGTAGGGAGTATGCATGTCGTTTACTTTAAAAGAGAGATGAATTATTGCCGATCTGGCAGGTCAGAAGCCATTAAGTACTATTTGCAAAACAACCATCTGAGAATGGTTGACCTAAAATGACTGGATGTTTACTAAAGCTTAATCCTGAAATACAATATTTAGTTCTATAGCCCCTTTATCCATAATTAAGTAATGCCTGAATTTCAGAGTCTGTTCTCTTGAAAGCTTCTTCTTTTCCTCGGAGCCTTTCTTCCTCCGTTTCAATGATCTTTTTCGTAGCTACCTGATCGGAATAGTTTGCATTATCATATCTAACCCGAAGTTTATTAAAGTTGGAGAGCTCGTTTTCATAATCTTTGATCTGTTTTTTCCAGTTACTATAAAGATCAAGGAAACTTCTATAATTCCTGGGATTAGAAAAGGTCAGTCCACTATAGTATTTCGCGTCCTCTTCACTGCGGACGACATATCCGCCTGTACACTCGACAGCTAACCAATTACCTGGCGAGACCTCTGCCAGAACCCACGAGTGTGTTAAATTGTCAATCATTTTAGAGTTCAGCTGACCAGTCTCTTTGCAGCTATAATCGTAAGTATTAACTAATCCGGAATTCCCTGAGTCCTGAGTAATGCGAACAGATTTATTATCCTCGATTCTGCTTTTATTTCCTGGCTTAAAATCACCTACAGCTATTCTTGCATTAATCCCTTTAGCCTTTAGCATATTCCAGACGTCCTGAGCCATATTGTCGCAGTCGTAAATATCATTTTCATCATAAGTATGGCTCCTGTAATATTCTGTTGCTATTTGTTCACAAACCTGAGTGTTTCTTCCCTTCCGGTTCTCATCATGTGGGTCAATTCCATAAAGAAGCTGATCAGAGACCAGAACATAAGTAAAACTTACGATACACAAGCATCCGAAAAAACAAACCAGGGCCAGGATTGCCGTATTTTTTGGAAGCGAAAATCGGGCAAATTTATCCTGCCTGTGCGAACAATTGATTATCTCTAAAAATCCGGATTCTGCCGGGGTGGGAATGGCGGTTTCATATTGTCCAGCTTCGGATACAGATGCCTCATTCCCATATTTGTTTTTGATTTTTTCCCCGCATCCTGAACAATATATGTCTTCAGGATCCGCTTTCAGTCCGCACTTACTACAGAATATCTTCCACCACCCCTATATTCAAGTTCCTAAATAATTCGTTTACTTCCTCACAGATTGGACATATAAATTAACGTAGAGCAAGAAAGTTGGCTGACAGCTTAGCCAGTCAGCAGACTGGTGTCCCAAACTTTGCCTGATTCATATTGCTAAGAAATAGATAATGAGCTCCTTCTGAACTCATATATAAGTGACTTCGTTTAATAGTAGTCCAATCATATAATATCAAATAATTAAGACATTAATAAATAAAAGCAGCCTGGTAAAAAAGAGAATAAATATTGACAGCATGTAAAAAGTGTTTTTTCACTATTTGACAAGCCAGTAGTATATACATGCCATCTATGGATCATAATGTCTTTTAAATTGGTCCTCTTGAGGGAGCGTAGCGACCGAAAAGGACCCCGTGCTCCCGAAGCGGAATTCGGGGAGCGCAGCGACCGAAAAGGACCCCGTGCTCCCGAAGCGGAATTCGGGGAGCGCAGCGACCGAAAAGGACAGCGCATCGTCGAGCCACAACTCGACTGGCGCAGCTCGACTGGTTCAACTGCCGGGTTACCTGCGCGTGTTAAGCAGTGGAGCTGCCATGCCGTCGTAGGTACTTGCCATGTGCTCGGGTTTGACATCCGGCATGGATGAACTCTGGGCACGGAGCATACTATCTACACGAAGGACCATGTCCGCAGCTTCGGAGCCAGCTTTGATGGAGTTTATTTTTACCCTTAGAGGATCAACCACACCTTTTTCAAGCATATCTTCTGCGGCGCCTGTATTGACATTCAATCCGGCATTTTTGTTCTCTGCGTGTTTAGCTCTGAGGGTGACTAAAGAATTTATTGTATCAAGGCCTGAGTTCCTGGCAATTGTTCTTGGGATTTCTTCAATAGCGTCAGCAAAAGCTCGGATTGCCATTTGTTCACGTCCACCAATTTGAGAGGCGAATGAGCGAAGTTCAAGAGCAACTTCTACTTCGGAGGCTCCGCCACCTGCGATTACTTTACCGTCTTCGACAACGCATTTTGCAACTCTGAGTGCATCGTCAATTGCGCGCTCCACATTATCAACAATATGTTCGGTTTCTCCGCGGATAACAATTGATACGGATTTAGCACCTTTGCAGTCACGGAGATAGGTTTTACCCTGTTCGTCTTCTCTCTCCTGTTCAAGAAGCCCGGCATGCCCCAGTTCTTTCTCAGTAAGTTCCTTGAGATTACGAATAGGTCTTCCGCCAGTAGCATCAACTAAATGCTGCATGTCTTCACCCTTAACTCTGCGAGTGGCATAAATTCCCCTCTTCTGCAGGTGAGCTGCTATCCTGTCATCCATACCTTTAGAACAGAAGACGGCGTTTGCACCTGACCTGATGACATAATCGGCCATTTCAAAAAGGGCAGCATTCTCCTGGTTCATGAACTTTTCAATATCTTCTGCTGTTCGGACCTGGAGTTTAGCTTTATTTGCAGTCTTACCTGTTTCCATTGGGGTATCTATCAGAGCAATTCTGGGATTTTCTATCTTGAGAGGGAGATCTTTCTCAAGAGCTATTTTATCAATTACAATACCATTTACGAATTCTGTCTCTTCAATAGTACGGCCAATATCTTTTGCAAGAATAACGCGTTTGAGATCGGCTGTTCCCCTCTCAAAAACAGCAAGTACGGCGTCCACGCAAAGTTTCGCAATCATATTTTGGTATTTCTCGGAAGCTTTGCCTGTGATTGAAGTTCTGGCAACCTTTTCAAGCATCTCTTTATTATCTATGCCTACCGGTATTGCCATACTCTCGCAAATTTCTATAGCTTTATCAGCTGCAAGTCTGAACCCCTTAATTATTACTGTAGGGTGAACTTTGTTCTCGATAAGGCTTTCTGCCTTTTCGAGCAAAGCGCCCGTAAACACGACAGCACTTGTAGTTCCGTCTCCGGCAGAGTTTTCAAGAGACTGTGCAACCTCAACTACCATCTTGGCTGCAGGATGCTCGATCTGCATATCATGTAAAATAGTAGCACCATCGTTTGTGATAGTGATATCCCCAATAGGGTTGACGAGCATTTTATCCATGCCCCTGGGTCCGAGTGTACTCTTGACAATGCTTGCCACTGCCTTTGCAGCCGCAATATTCATGCTAAGTGCATCTCTTCCCTTTGTCTGCTCTTTTCTTGGATCTATTATTATTATTGGCTGGCCACTTTGTTCCATCTGAACCAAAACCTCCTTAAATTGTTGTACATGCACAGCGGAGTAATTAAGTTAAAATTTGAATTGTTTTCGGCCTGCAATTACTTTAGTCGGTAATTGACCTCGAGATAAATTTATGTAGTAATTATATGATTAGCATTTGATCAGGAAATTACTGATAATACTTCTATAAAAATATAACGGTAATCTCGCTTCGTTTAAAATTAGCATTCTAAGGCCTTTATTTTTTGATTATCTCAACAGATCCATCCTTTTTTCCCATATAAAGCTCATCTACATTTAAAAAAATTCCATGTTCGACCACGCCCGGAATTAAAGATAATTGAAGGGCAAGCCCTTCAGGGTCCTTTATTACTCCAAAATTCGAGTCAATGATGAAGTTTCCATTATCGCTTATTACTGGTCCGTCTTTTTTTACTGCAATTCTTAGCTCAGGGTTTCCCCCTAGCTCCTTTATCTTTTTTATAACAAGTTCTTTTGCAAAAGGCAAAACCTCAATGGGTACGACTTTATCAAGCCTGGCACTTACTTTTGACTCGTCGGCTATAACCAGAAAACGTTTTGCTGAAGCAGCTACTATTTTTTCTCGTGTGTGAGCTGCTCCTCCACCTTTTATAGCGTACAGATTACTTTCTATCTGGTCAGCTCCATCAATAGCGAGATCCAATTCCGGATGCTGGGCAAGGGTAGTCAGTGGGATGTCTGCTTCGATTGAAAGCATCTCCGATTGGTACGAGGTAACAACTCCAAGAATCTCGAGCCCTTCTTCTCGGATCCGCCTGCCTAGCTCTATTATTGTATATGTCACCGTTGAGCCTGTTCCGAGCCCCACTATCATTCCTGATTTAACTAATCCTGCCGCGGCAATGCCCGCTGCACGTTTTTCGGTGGATACTGCGGACGTATTCCTTTCGTTCATACTCTGTTTCCTGGGAAATTTTAATTTTAAGGAGAAAGTCTTCTCCTGTCCCTCGGGAAGAGCACAGTGTCCCTGATGTTTTCGGTCCCGAGCATTGTCATGACGAATCTCTCACAGCCCAAACCCCAACCTGCATGCGGCGGCATTCCATAATCGAAAGCCCTAAGGTAAAACTCAAAGCCGTCCGGGTTGAGACCCTGGGATTCTATCCGGCGCTTAAGCAAATCGGGGACATGAATGCGCTGGGCTCCTGAAGAGAGTTCCATAGTGCGGTGCATCATATCAAAGGATTTACTGTATTCAGGCCTGTCCTCATAAGGCATGGCATAGAAAGGTTTAATCTCCGTAGGCCAGTCGATAATAAAATAATGTGACTCGCCTGTGGTTTCATATACATAATCGCCTACAATATGTTCTCCGAGAGTGCCAAGGTCATCTCCCCAATGCATTTTTTCCTCGGATCGGGTATTGATGATTTCTATTACCTCATCGTAAGTCAGCTTCAGGAACGGCGTCTTCGGAACTACCAGATTAATTCCAATTGCATCAAGAGAAGATTGACATTTTTCAATAATCTTTGCATAAGTATAGGCCACGAGGTTTTCGAGAATTTCCATTACGTCGAAGTGGTCTGCAAAGCTGACCTCAACGTCGATGGATGTAGCTTCATTCAAGTGCCTTCGGGTGTCATGTTCTTCTGCTCTGAAAATCGGACCGATTTCAAAGACCCTGTCAAAACCGCCGCTCATCAGGATCTGCTTGAAGAGCTGAGGACTCTGGTTAAGGAAAGCTTCCCTGTCAAAATAGGTTATTGGGAAAAGTGCAGTCCCACCTTCGGTTGCTGTTGCCACGACTTTTGGAGTTGCGGTCTCGATAAAATTGTGTTTTACAAAGTATTCCCTTATGGCCTGGAGAGCCTGGTGCCTTATTTTAAAAATTGCAGTAGTTTCAGCTCGCCGCAGGTCTATAAAGCGGGAATCCAGCCTGGTGTCCAGTTCGGCTTCTACTTTTCCGGTAGTATCCATAGGTAGCGGGGAATTTGCTAAATTCAAAACCGAAATCTCATCGGGCAGCAGCTCGTATCCGTTTGGAGCTTTTTCTTCAAACTTGACAGATCCGGTAACTGTGATTACTGATTCGCGAACAAGCCTTCTTGCAGTTTCAAGCAGTTCTTTATCAACTTTTTTCTTTACAAGTGTGACCTGGGCCTTTCCTTCTCGGTCCCGGAGCACTACAAAACATATTCCGCCAAGATCCCTGACTTCATGGACCCAACCTGCAAGAGTAATTTTCTGGCCGTTCTCAACTTTTCCTGGCCTGACATTGGCTGTGTAATGTGTTCTAAGATTTGTTAAAGACATAAATTCACCTGATGGAAGAAATAAATAAAATTGTGAGGAAATGAAATTGTAAGGGTTAAACTAAAACGTAGGTGAATAGTCATAACCCATTATTAACTTATTTGTTACCCGAGTTTCGTTTCAGTCACGTGGCTCCCTCAAGTAGACTAATAGTGGGAAAGAATTAGTTTTTCTCAATTGTTAGAAGAGGAGATTGATTTTATTTCTGGTGACTTTAGGAGCTGGTATATTTTCCATTGATTCGTTTTATTTCACCCCTTTCGCTCAGGTCATCCAGAATTTCCTGGAGTTCTTTTTCTTTGATGTCCAATTCGTACATGGATTTAAGTTGTGATTTTATCTGGGAAATGTCCAGATTTTTGTTCCGGATGATTACCTCTGCAAAACCGGCCAGGTCTTCATAACGGGCCCAGGGATAGATTATCCAGCGCCATTTAGTGATTTTCCGGGCATAATAATCAGGCACAAAAGGAGAGCAGGTCTTGTGTTGGAGTACTGCAGTCCTGACTTCGGATGATTTCAGGCTTTTTACATAATTAACTGCAAGGTTGAGTGTGTCACCAGTGTCGGTGATATCGTCAACAATAAGTATTTTTTTTCCGGAGATATCTATCGAAATAGGATATTTGATCTTTGTTTCCGTCTGCATATCTGCAGCTCTTTTATAGTGCTCAATCTTCATGGAAGTCAGGTCGTTTAGGAGCAAGTAATCGCAAACTAGCCTTCCTGGTACAAAACCTCCTCTCCCGATAGCGACAATAATATCGGGTATATATCCGGAAACTTTAATCTTTCTAGAAAGAATCTTTGAAAGTTTTAAGACATAATTAAAGTTTATAAGCTCGCATTTGAACAATTCTTTTTCATCCGGAGAGCATGACGACTGTTGAGATTTGCTGTTCTTTTCCTGACCCAGATAAATCACCAATCCTTTTTTGCAATGTAGATAAGGATTATACTGAGAGGGTAATGAAAATTGACTTGTAATTAATGAAAATTGACTGTAATAATAGTCAAGGTAATATTATCAGTCAAATCAGGACTTAAATTTATATTAACTATTTTTATAAAAAATGTCTACATTTAGTCTTTTATACTATATTGTGATTTTAACTAGACTGCATAAGAATATAGTTGATATTCTATAATGAGGTATGTAAATATTTCTTCTATGTTTATATTCTTTTCTTTTTCTTGAATAAAGGGTTGACAACTTCTTTATTATTTTGTATTTGTCTTTTCCAGCAGCTGGTATCAGAATTGTTGATCAGTTTAATTATAATATTTTTTCTATGACGCGTGAAGGTTATTATCTCAATCCTGGTAAAATTCAGATATTGGAGATCGACAACGCTTAATTCCTTGTGATATCAAGTTCTGTCAAACCTGCTTGAAGGTTTTTCAATTCCTTTTTAATATATACAACTTTAAATAGTATGAGTACATTATTAATGAATTGAGAAGAATAACCTTCTAATTATATACGTATTTAGTTTAATAAAAGACCTATCAAATGTCCCATCAACTCACAAAACGGGCTCTGGTAGTCGGTTAAGATTATTGCGTACTTTGCTTTTAATAGCCGATTGTTGGACTTAAAACGATAAATATTTGCTATCGTACAAAAACGTTTTTTATTATATTCAAAACGGTAAAACGACACAGGTTAACCTATACATTAATTACTTCGTAAAGAATATTTAAATGTTGTCTGCTTTGATGTGTAGTTAAAGATATTTATTTATCTTGAAATAATAATTACCATGATGTTTTTTAGCTGACACACTTATAGATAAAATTAGAATTAGAAAGGGGTTATTATGAAAGACTATGAGGTAAAAGTGCTGGACGAAAACGACCACATTTTTATTGAAACGCTAAGAAATCTCGGGATGTCCAGAAATGTCGCTACAACTATGGCATATCTTATGAATGTCGACGAAGCTTCATCCCGTGAAATTGAAATAAGTACTGGATTAAGGCAACCTGAAGTCAGTCTGGCGATGAGGTTAATGCGCAATCAGTCCTGGGTTAGTGTTCGCTCGGAAAAAAAGCCAGGAAAGGGGCGTCCAATAAAAATTTATTCTCTAGCTGCTCCTGTTGATGAGATAATAAGCTATTATGAGGATAAAATTTACAAAGAGTCTCAGGCAACAATCTCAGCAATAAAGAAATTGAAAGTAATGAGTAAGAAAGTGCCTCTAACTCCCCCAAAGTAAATACTTATACCCAATTAGATCCATAATGGCTGACAATCCTTTTAAACTCACCATTATGGAAAATCAAGTTCTTCAGAATTTTCAATTACTAACCTTACAGGTTTCGTTCTGGATTCTCAACATCTCAAAAAACTATTATTACGTATAAATAAAAAATTGTAATAAAGAAGGGATCGCTTTTCGATAGATCAACCCCCTGTGACAACTCTCAGAATTGTAAGTTTGTCAGAAGTTACTGCCCCATCAAGGGGGACGGCATTCCCTTCATTTAATACAAGGACTGTTTCCTGATTTATTTTCAAAGTGTCAAGCAGGCCTTCATAAGTAGTGTTCTCAGCTATTTCTACGGTCTGCTCGTAAATCTCTCCAGCTTGTATGGTTACATGCACTTTTTTGCTCACTTAATTGGTCCACCGCCGCTTACCTGAATTTCATCTACGATTTCCTTTATTAACTTCTGCTCCAGTTCATGTTCTTTTCTTATGCCTTT
>JAUPKV010000491.1 GCA_030837265.1 Methanobacteriota archaeon | reverse complement strand
CTTGTTTCTAGTTTTTGTTTAATTTTTTATATCAACTTTATTCCAAAATGAGATGCTTAGATGAAAAAATATTATGGTCAGGACAACCTAAAATCAAATTGCAGACGGCCACCCTACCTTAAAAGGTAGGGTATGCAAGGGCCGTCCGCCGTTATTTTTGGAGAATTAGAAATCTTCTAATCTCAGTTGTCCAGATTTACTTAATCTACTCGATCTAAACTTTTTCTTTGTTTTTCCCTGGGAATCATTAATGTACTGCTTGATTGTTTCTGCAGTCACATTCCCAATGGATCTATAGAACTTGCCACTTGACCATAGACTTCCACCCCAATACTGTTTTCTCAATTCTGGATTTAATTTGAACAATCTGTAAGAACTGCCACCTTTTAGGTGCTGAATTACCTTGGATAACGAGGTGCTTGGATGGAATTCCAGAAACAAGTGCACATGGTCCTCTACCACTTCCATGGCATGTATTTTATAGCCTTTCTCAATACAAATGTTCTTTAGGGTTGATTCGCAATCCTTTTTAACTCTCTTATTGTAGAATATTCTGTATCTGTACTTTGGCACCAATACAATGTGGTAGGCTATTTGACCATAGCCATGGCTAAAACTGCTTAGTTCCAATGCTTATCACATCCTAGCCATAGGTGGATGGCACCACCTTTGGCTATGGTGTCAAAAACCTCATTTTAGAAAGAAGCAGCGGTTTTATCGTTTTAAGGAGCATGTAGAAAAGCCAGCGAGGGTTCACTTCATCCCCGACTTGAAAGTCGGGGTATTCGTGACCCTCCGCGCTCCCTAGTAATAAATGAAGAGTCCGAAATCAAGCTTTGCGGAAAAAACAATCTTCAGAAATGCGCGCTGTCGTACTCAATCAGTGCAGATGCAGGGCTTTCTATTGCAGGTGGGACAAAACCCCGGGTACTTTTCCAGAAAAGCTGCTTCAAGATCAATTTCATAAAGGTTGGCAAGTGCCCCGATCCAGGCAAAACAGTCTGCAAGCTCTTCTTTTATGTTTTCGGGTTCCTCCCGCCGGATAGCTTCGGCAAGTTCCCCAACCTCTTCAACCAGCCAGAGCATTGTGGCTTTGCCCCCCCTTCTCCTATCATTATGTAAATACAGTTCCTGCATCAGTTTTTGAAATTCAGAAATCTCCATTGTCTCCCCCTCTTTCTATAATATCAAAACCTTCAGGGTATAATATCAAAGCCTTACAGGGATTTTCCTCTCTCTCAGGTACTCTTTTACTTCGCGTATCGAATACTCATTGAAGTGAAAGATACTTGCTGCAAGAGCCGCATCGGCTTTTCCATCGCAGAAACCTTCGTAGATGTGCTGCGGGTTTCCGACTCCTCCCGAAGCTATAATAGGGACATCCAGTTCTTCTGAGAGTTTTTTCGTAATCGGAAGATCATAACCGGCGTAAGTGCCGTCCCGGTCCATACTGGTAAGCAGGATTTCCCCTGAGCCCAATTTTTCTGCCTTCCGGGCCCACTCTACGGCATCGATTCCCGTAGCTTGCCTCCCTCCATATATAACTACCTCGTACCAGGCAGAAGTCCCGTCTTCAAGTTCCAGTATAGTCTTGTCCGGGTTGTTCTTAATGTCCAGGTTGCGTTTGCAGTCAATAGCAGTGACAATGCACTGTGCACCGAATATGTCGGAAGACTCTTTTATAAAATCAGGATTCTTAACTGCCGAAGTGTTTACAGAAACTTTGTCTGCTCCCGCGCGCAAGATCTGTCGTATAGCTTCAATTGAGCTTATCCCGCCTCCGACCGTCAGAGGGATAAAAACCTCGTCTGCAGTCCTTTCAATCACATCGATCATGGTATCCCTCCCATGGGCAGATGCAGTGATATCCAGGAAAACAAGCTCGTCTGCGCCCGCTTCATTATAGCGCTTGGCGAATTCCACAGGGTCTCCGGCCTCTTTCAGGCCCACAAACTCCACACCCTTAACAACGCAGCCACCTGCCCTATCAAGGGTCACATCAAGGCATGGTATAATTCTTTTGGTGAGCATCATGGATAATAACTTAAACTGCTATTAAAAGCTTATCGAAATACGCAGGGCAGTCTCAGGTTTATCCGTAAAAAAAGGATGCAGTAGTGGATAATTCAAGGAAAAGCAAGGAAAAATTCTAGCGGTCAACTGAATACGTCATTGAGAAGATCAGATCAGTTAGAGTCCTGCGGAAGGATTCGTCGTCGCTGAACATTTTGAAAAGCTGTGTGTTGTCTTTCATCAAGGCAATCATTACGCGGGCAAGAGCTTTATCGTGTTCTATACGAGCATTTTGTTTGTCCGAGTTTTTCTTTGCGTTTTGATAAGCAATGTCTGCAGCCACTTTGGCGGGGATTTCCTCCGTAATCAATTTTCGTATTCGATCTTCATCAGTCCAGGAAATGTTACCAAACTGGTCGTTAAAAATTTTGATTATGTTACTGAGCCTGTCAAGTTCCGGTTCGGACTTAAATCCTCCCCCCTTCGTTGGTATTGGTTCTATCTCTGCATCGGAATCCGGAAGCTGGATGTTCACAACAGCTTTCT
>JAUPKV010000490.1 GCA_030837265.1 Methanobacteriota archaeon | reverse complement strand
TGAAATAAATATGTTTCCGGTAAAATATTTTAATGTTATTATCTATAAACTAAGACTTAAACTTAATTGAATAGTTTAAGATATATTGATAGCGTACCGAAAGTTCTGTAAAATTTAGATTGATTGTGTAGTCTTTTTCTTCACAAAAAAGTAGGATCGATCTTTTTTAATAAAACTCACTTTTATTTTTATTTTCTTACTGCTTTTCTGGGCTAAAAATCGACATTAACTGACACTAGGGAAAAATATCTATGTGTTTCTCTATGTTTTTTTTGCATTTGATGGGTTACTTATCGAAGGAAATAAGTAAATTCCTGTGAAGCCTCTATAACCTTCTTTTCTCTTGGATTAATTAGGGAATGTTGAAGTAATAACCGAAATTGGGTATTTTGCATCCCCAACAAAATAAATAACAATCATCTGATGTTTATAATAGATGTTTTATATTACTTTTTGTGCTACGTTCACGGGTTTAAAATCATTATCTGTAGGCACTAAGAAAAACAGCTATGTATTTCTAATAGTTTTTTTGCATTTATTCGGGTTTATCGAAGAAATCAAGTGTATTCGCATATGCCATGGAATGTTTGGGTTTGTATTAGCATAGGCAAAATACGAACGTTTTATGTGAAAATGTAGCTATTTTTTGGTTTGTATTTCTCTCAAAAACTTATGCCAAAATGCATCATAATTTCGCTAAAATGGAGAAAATCCAGAGGCTTTACTACAAAACCTATGCATCTCATATTAGTCAATGCATATTTTACTTCTCCGTTACTGTAAACCTTATAGCAAATTCCGTTCCATTATTTCTTTTCAGTTCAAGCTCCCCATCCAACTGATCTACAAGGGAAACAACCAGCTGAAGCCCAAGACTATCAAGATCTTCAAGATCAAGGTTTTCAGGTATACCTATTCCATTATCCGAAAAGATCAAAATGAAACTGGCACTCTTACAGACTTCGTTTTTGTTTTCTTCTATGCTGTTTATGCATTCTTCGATTTTTTCACGGCAAAGCTTGATTTGGATTTCTCCTTTATCTCTACATGGAAATGCATGTTTGAGGGAGTTTGAAAGGAGTTCATTGACAATTATTCCTAGAGGAACAGCTGTATCCATATCAAAGAAAAGATTCTCTTCCAGATCCATGTTCAGGTGGATATTTTTGCCGCTAAGTCTGTAAGTTTTAAAAAGATTTTCAGCTAACTTTTTAATGTATTCTGAAAAGTTTAGTGTATCAGTCCCCTTTCCTTCATAGAGTTCCTCATGGATGAGAGCCATAGATATAACCCTACTCTGGCTTTCTCTAAAAGCCTCAATAACTTTTGGATCATTGAACTTATCAGCTTGAAGATCCAGTAGGGAAGAGATTACTTGCAAGTTGTTTTTTATTCTGTGGTGGATTTCTTTTTTTCTGGCATCTTCAGCTTTAGCCAAGGATTTTTCTGCCTTGATTCGTTCAGTAATATCTCTGGCAATGACCGAGATAGCAGTCAGCTTTCCAGAGGCACCAAAAATAGGAGAAAAAGTTAATGAAACATTTATTAATGTACCGTCCTTTTTTAACGTTGTAGTTTCGTAGTTCTTGATCTTTATTTCCTGTTTAATCCTGTCAATTAACTTTTTTATTTCGCCTTTAAGATTGTCTGGCGTGAGTATTGATGCATTTTTTCCGACAGTTTCTTCTGCTGAATAACCATAAATCTGCTCTGCACCTTTATTCCAACTGGAAATAATGCCCTCAAGAGACAAAGTTAAGATAGCATCATGAGATGATTCTACAATACTTGCCAGTTTTTGAATATTCTCTTCAGCTCTTTTAAGCTCAGTAACTTCCTGAATTATTCCTTTCACTTGAATAGGGGTGTTTTTTTCATCAAAAATAACTTCAGATTGCATATTGACTGCACGCTCTTCCCCATTAGCCAAGACAATCCTATATTCGATACTGTGAGTTTTTCCTTTTACAATTTTCTTAAGATCACTATACAAATAATCTCGGTCATCGGGATGTATATAACTTAAATATTCATTGTAAGTTGGTGCTAATTCCTTGGGATTACGTCCGAAAATACAATACATTTCCTCAGACCAGTATGTTTTATCAGTTGAGATATCCCAAACCCAATTTCCAATATGAGCCATTTTTTGAGCTTCAGCAAGACCTTTTTCACTCTCTTTCAATGAGGCGTATGATTTCTTAAGTTCTGCTGTACGCTCTTCGACTAATTTTTCTAAACTATCATGTGCTTTTTTTAGAGCTTCTTCTGCCTGTCTGCGCTCGGTGATGTCCCGCGCCGCTCCTATTAATCCTATAATGTTGCCCTGTCCATTATAGTACGGTGCTTTTACGGTCTGGAGGATGCGCGATCCATGTGATGTAAATATTCTCTCTTCTAAAGTTGTCCCTTTACCGGTCTCTATGACTCGTTTGTCATCCTCTACTAGATTCTTGGCTATCTCAGGAGAGTGAAAATCGGCAACGGTTTTATTGAGGACCTCTTCA
>JAUPKV010000489.1 GCA_030837265.1 Methanobacteriota archaeon | reverse complement strand
TTTAGCATACTTGCATCAATTGCATTAGGATATATCTTTCACAAACTCAAAAATGAAGGCTTCTAATTACTCGTGTCAACTAATTTATTTCTATCCTGATCACTTACTGTGAACCTAATAATGAACTCAGTACCATTGTCCCCTTTCAGTTCCAGTTCTCCATCCAACTGTTCTACGAGAGTAGTTACAAGCTGAAGACCTAGACTGTCAAGATCTTCAATATCAAGGTCTTCGGGAATACCTACTCCATTATCTGAGACTGACATAACGAAATCTATGCTTTTACAGCAATTGTTTTTACATTCTCCGTTTTCGTCTCTATGGAGTTTGACTCGGATTTCTCCCTTATCTCTGTCGGGAAATGCATGTTTGAGAGAATTAGAAACAAGTTCGTTGATGATTATCCCCAATGGAATAGCAGTATCCATATCAAAGAACAAGTTCTCTTCCAGATCGAAATTTAAACTAACATCGGTTCCGAGACTGTATGTTAGGAGTAAATTCTCGGCTAATTCCTTGAGGTATTGCGAAAAGTTAAGCACATCGGTATTTTTACTTTTGTACAATTCCTCATGTATAAGAGCAATAGAAAGAACTCTGTCAATGCTTTCTTCGAAAGCTTCAAGAACTTCTGAATCTGTGATATTCTTTCTGCCTTTAAACAACTCAGCCTGAAGATCCAGAAGAGAGGAGATTACCTGTAGATTATTCTTAATCCTATGATGGATTTCCTGCTTACGGGCAATTTCTATTTTTCCGAGAGCTTTTTCTGCTCTTTTTCTTTCGGTTATATCTCTGCCAACGATCGAAAGAACAGCCAGCTTTCCATTAGTATCGAAAACTGGAGAATAAGTTATTGCGACATATATTTCCTTTCCGTCCTTTGTTAACCGTGGAGTCTCATAATGATGGATATTTTTCCCCTGTTTAATCAGTTCAATTAATCCCATTGTTTCTTTATCTAAATGAGATGGAGCCAGAACGGATACATGCTTTCCGAGAATTTCTTCTGAGGAATAACCATAAACCTGCTCTGCTCCTTTGTTCCAACTGGTAATAATGCCATCAAGGGATATGGTTCCTATAGCGTCTTTTGAAGATTCAACAATATTCGCCAGGTTCCGAATTTTCTCTTCTGCTTTATTACGTTCAGTAATGTCCTGAATTATCCCCTTCACTCGAATGGGGACATTATCCTTATCAAAGATAACTGTGGCTTGTGCATGGACAGTACGTTCATCCTTATTAGCTAGAATAATCCGATAATCGACGCCATGGAGTTTCCCGTTTAATCCTTTACCGATGGTATTAGCTACATAATCTCGATCTTCAGGATGAATATATTTTAAAAATTCAGAGTAAGATGGTACATGATCCTGAGGATTTAGTCCAAAAATACAATATAGTTCATCGGACCAGTGCATTTCACCTGTTACAAGGTTCCAGTCCCAATTTCCAATATGAGCCATTTTTTGAGCTTCAACAAAACCGCTTTCACTTTCTTTCAACAAATCGTAGGCTTCTTCAAGCTCTGCTGTGCGTTCTTTAACCAGGTTTTCTAAATTGTCCAACGTTTCTTTTAGTTTAGTTTCTGCTTCTTTTCTCTCGGTAATATCTCTAAGAACTAGCGCAAGCTTCCCTTTCTCAGGACTAAAGGCATATATATCAAGATATTTGTTCGCTACCTGGCTAAAAATCTCAAAGTATATTGGCTTGCCTGAGAGTGCCACTTCGCAATACTTTCCGACTGCTATGGAACTCACGTTGGGAAATAATTCCAGCATAGTCCTGCTTAACATCTGTTCTCTCTTTACGCCTAAATAACTCTCAAAAGCAGGATTTATCTCAAGGTAACGATAGTCATACGGTTTACCGTCATTGTTAAAGATTACTTCTACAAGGCCGAAACCGTCGGACATGTTTGTGAACAGCATTCGGTAGCGTCCCTCACTTCTCCGCAGTGCGCCCACGACGCCATCACGTTCAGCCAGCGATTGAGATAGCTTGATATTGCTGTAGCTTAGTTGTGAGATCATGTTAGCAAAGGCCATAAAAAAGGTCATGCTCGTATCCACAGCTTTCCTGCTCAACCGAGGAACTTTTTTAAATGCTGCTATATATTCCTCCTCATTGAAGCCGTATTTTCTTGCCTGTAACCGGAAAAGCTCATCGTCCAGAGGCTCATCATCAAAAAAGAACTGACCTGAAAAGATATTGCCGACATGCTGCCCTTCCACCATAACTGGGGTTACTACGTCCCACATATTGTTCTTGCACTTGTACAGCTTATATTCTCCTGGAGCAACGCTAGTAGATAGATTTATGTCGCTTTCTATACAATGCTTGCAGGCTTCAGGATTAACCCTGTGGAATTTGGTACAAATTTCCTGCCATCCGACACTTACCAGAACATTGCCCTTTAGATCGTTTAGGCCCATGGGGATATGAGCAAGTCTATAAAAATCATTCATAAGGGACTGGATCGCCTTAACATCAATAATATTGGCAAGTTCGAGGTTCGTTTTTTCTAGAGTTTCACTTTCATGAACTTTTTCTTCAAAATATTTCTGGTCACTTAAGTCGAATCCATAAATGTTTACACGTTCTTCTTCGGGAAAGGGGTGAAACGCGACTAAGTATACTCTATTTCCAGCTTTAACTTTAATTTTTTCAGGGCTATTCAGGGAAATAACCCTATGAACAAGCTCTTTGATAGTTGAAGGCAGTTTTTCTCCGATTCCCACGTTCCACTCATGCAATAAAGGCTCACCTGCCTCATTTGAATAAAGAACAATTCCATCAACTGCTACACTAAGTACAGGATTCGGATTTTTAGACGGAAATTGCTCCATAGAATTCATAATCCCATTCATAATCCCATTCATAATCCCATTCATAATCCCATTCAGACTCCTCTTTTATAGGGCAATATTCCATACATTGTTGAATCACTAACAGCAAACCACGAGGATTTTAATTTATAGAAATATATAATGTTTATGATATTTAAATTGTCTTCTATTATAATAAGAATCATTCAGTTAAAAAAATATTGAAACATGGCATTATATAACATAAAATGTTTTTAAGAATAAATATGTGCCGTTTAATTGTGAGAAATTTCATTAAAAGTGAAAATAAAGTTATTTATAGTTGATAATTGAAACCCATGCGCTACATGAATTTAATATACAACCTGGATTCAGCAGGTCAACGTAATTAGAGATATATATTTTTACATTTTTCCTCCATGAGACTTAAAATATTTCAATGAACGCCCTCCATATTCACTATTTCCGACGCTATCACTACTTTATTCTGAGTATTAAGTTCTGTAACTTCCCTGGAACACGAAAAATATCCATCTCATCGTGGGAGTTTTTGTAGGCTTTTTCTTCTGATCTGGAACCGTTTCATTCTCTTCTTCCAACCTTGTTCTTAACTTCCATTCTGCAATGGAATATATCATAAGGCGGAGAACCATTATCATTACAAGTGCTTCTATCCTTGTTTTCTTTTTTAGGTAAACTTGCGATATGCTGAAGGTGTTACCTTTCAAGAATCTGAATCCTTTTTCAACCTTATCCTGTCCTTTATAGTACGCCAGAATATCTTCAGGAGATAGGTTAATGTCGTTGCTTGCGAGAATGAAAAGACCCATTTTGCCCATTTCTTTCAAAACAAAAGCATCATTAGTCTTTATTTCAGCTTCAATTTTGTAATAAGTCTTCAAAATCTCATCTT
>JAUPKV010000488.1 GCA_030837265.1 Methanobacteriota archaeon | reverse complement strand
TTTATTTACGATGAACGCAGAGGCCTTTTTAACTATGAAGCACTGCGCTCACGTCTTGCTGATAACCGTTTTGGTGCACAGGGTTTTGTGGATTATACGAGTCCTGTAATTAAGCTTAATCAACTCTCTGCCGAAGAGATTTATGTATTGTTACATCGGCTTTGTGAACTTCATGGGGCACACTACTCTTACTCGTGTCCTTTTGGAGAAAAAGAGCTCACTGCCTTTATTAACACTGTAGTTGCACGTTTAGGTGCTGATCAATTATTGACACCACGTGAGATTACAAGGGATTTTTTGGGTCTTTTGAATGTCCTAAATCAAAATCCCGATCTGACTTTTGAAATGCTGATAACAGAAAAAGGATTCTCAGTAAAGAGTGCTGAACTAAATCCAGAAGAGGTAACCGAAAAAAATGATGATCTCTTCGCCGAGTTTGATATATGAGCCAGACCGCTTTTGAGCGCTATGCGCCATTTATACAGGAATATATTTATCGAAAACAGTGGACAGATCTACGTGAGGTTCAGGTAGAAGCTTGTGAAGCAATTCTGGACACCGATGATCATGTTATCATCGCTTCGGGAACTGCTTCTGGCAAAACAGAAGCGGCCTTTTTTCCCATATTGACCTCCTTGTTTCAAAATCATCCGGAAACAATTGGCGTTATGTATATTGGACCGTTGAAAGCACTCATTAACGACCAATTTGAAAGACTTAGCGGACTGCTAGAAGAAAGCTATATCCCGGTCTGGCCTTGGCATGGGGATGTATCTCAATCGGTGAAAAAACGTGCGCTAAAAGAGGCGCAGGGAGTACTCCAAATTACACCTGAATCACTGGAAGCATTGTTGATGCTGCATCCCGGTGATGCGACGCGATTGTTCTCTGATTTGCGGTTTATAATCATCGATGAAATTCATGCGCTTATGGGAACAGATCGTGGTCTGCAAGTGCTTTGTCTCATAGCACGGTTAGAAAAAGTTGCAAACTGCAAACCTAGACGTATCGGTCTTTCCGCAACACTGAATGACTATGAACCCGCCATGCAATTTTTAGCAGCAGGAAGCAACCGAAAAGTAAGGGCAGTGGGCATCAAGCACCATCAACGGACGATATCACTGTGCGCCGAAAGTTTTGTCCCACCCGATGACCCTGAAGAAGCTGAAAAAGTTGTGCAGGAATATAATGATTTTCTCTATGAAAACTGCCATAGTAAGAAGTGCCTGATTTTTACAAATAGTAGAGGTGACGCAGAAAAAACTATTGCTGCAATGAAAGAAATTGCACTGAAGAAGAATGAGAGAGATGTATTTTACGTTCATCACGGCAGTGTTTCAGCCTCACTGCGTCATGAAGCAGAATCTGCTTTGAGGGACAATAATGGACCTACCGTTGCAGCTGCCACACTGACATTGGAACTGGGCATCGATATTGGAGACCTGGATTCCACTATACAAATTGGTGCACCCTATTCCTGTGCAAGCTTTGTGCAGCGTTTAGGGCGCTCCGGAAGACGTAGCGGAAAATCACAGATGATGTTTCTTGATGTATATAAGCCATTAGACAGAAACCCTTTTGGGCAAATGCCATGGAATTTATTGCGTGCCATTGCAATCATTCAGCTTTATCTTGAGGAGCGCTGGGTAGAACCATTTGAGCTTAAGGCAAAACCGTTCAGTCTGTTGGCGCATCAAACGCTCAGCACTTTAATGACATTTGGTGAATTCAGTCCCTCTGAACTGGCGAGAAACGTCTTGAAGCTTCCCGCATTCCATAGTACAGTTAGCCAAGAGGAATATCAAAAACTACTGCGGCACATGCTGGCAAATGACTATTTGCAGCGTATTGAGGGCGGAAACATCATCGTTGGCTTGAAAGGAGAAAGGATTACAAATCACTATTCTTTCTATGCGGTATTTCAAGATGAGCAGGTATATCATGTGCATAGTCAAGATAGTGAAATCGGTACATTGGATGACTGTCCAACTGTAGGTGATGTCTTCATTTTGGCTGGTCGACCATGGAAGGTACGCGATGTTGATGAGGAGCGCAAAATCATATATGTTAACCCTGTAAAAAACAACCAAATACCAAGTTGGAAAGGTTCTGGGGGCCATATCCATACAAAAATAATTAGTAGAATTAGGCAAATTTTGATGGAAAACATTCAATATAGTTATTTGCAGCCAAAAGCATCGCAGGTTATTGATGACGCGCGCATTATTGCCAGAGAAGCAGGGATACTGCAAAAAAGTATTATTCCCTATGCTGAGCGATCATTTTACTTTTGTCCATGGGTAGGAAGTAAAACGTTACAGACAATAAAGAATCTGCTGGAGTTCAGTCTAAAAGATTCTCTTCGAATTTATTCTGTTTCTAGAGGACGTCATTATTTGCAGATAACGAGTGACCTTTCCATTGCTGAGTTTACCGATAAGCTGTCCAAGCTTCAAATAAACGACCATGACCCCGATTTGGTACTACCCGAAAATCAAGTACGAAGGGTTGATAAATACGATAAGATGGTTCCTGATGAATTATTGCGAGTGGCGTTTCTCTATAATGAGTTGGATGTGAAATCGGCAGTTGAGGTTCTGAAAGGACTATAGAAACAGAGCGAGGGTAAACTGCATCTCGCGGTTATGTGTGGTCTACGAGGGATTATAATTTTTTCCGGCTACGATCGAACCTATAATATTGTTTATCACTCATATTTACACAGAACCCTTTGGGAATCATTTATTAGTAGGTGATCTTATCTTGGCAAAGTTATCTGAGGACTTATATCTAACTTTTTTTGGACTTTATCGAGATCAACAATCCGGCATTCAGGTAACTTTTCTGAAAACATCTGTACTGTTTCAGGATGACAAGTGAAATAAAATATCTGGTTAGTTGAAGCCAAATCTGTTATGGCTTCACAAGTTCTGCTGCATCGCTCGGGATCAAAGTTCACCAGTATATCATCAAAAACAATAGGTAAGGGCTCAGAATGTATCTCAAACTCCCTTATAAAACCAAATCTTAGCGAGAGATAAAGTTGCTCGGCTGTCCCCCTGCTTAATTCCGTGACTTTCCTCTGGCGCCCCTCTCGATCTTCAACGTAAATTTCGGAAGAGTTTAGCGGAGAATAAATCCGAGTATATCTTCCCCCGGTTATTTTTGAAAAAAAAGTTTGAGCTTCCACAATAACTGCAGGCTGCCTTTCTTTCTCGTAAACTTCAATAGCTTTTTCAAGTATTTTCCTAGCAAGAACAAGGGATGCCCAGTCCCTTGATTTTTCATGAATTTCTTCCAAGAGGCTCTTCTTCATGAGCCTAGTTAAAGAACCTTCATCTTCATGTTCAAGTTGCTCGATCTTATTTCTGATTGCTCCACGACTATCAATTATTTCGGAGATTTCCTGATCTAAATTTTCAAGGAATTCCTTAAGTCTCTGGCTTTCTTCTTTCAGAGTAACAGGGTTTACATTTTGAAGCTCTGCTACAAAAGCATCATACTTCGCCTCATATCCCGAAATCCTTCGAATTTGCTGCTCCGCTTCGTAAATCCTGTTTTTAAGTCCAGTCCGCTGGTTCCAGATTCTCGCATTTTCGAAGAACTGTTCCTCAGTTTCGGCATAACCAGCTATTAAAACGGTTGAAAGCTCTTTCTTAGCCTCTTCGTACCAGCCCGAAGCTGTTCTGAGTTCGATCTCCAAATCATTAGACTTCATTTTAAGCTGTTCTAGATTCCTTAATTTTTCAGACTCGAGCTCAAAGTCCAAACGAAGTTTTTCAACTTCCGTATCATAAGAGATCCCTGATACTGATCGACTGCATTCCTGCAAAACTCCAGACACCTTTGCTTCATAAACTTCTATCGAAGCTCTGCTGGAAGATATCTGTTTTTCAAGCTTTTTGATCGCTTTCTGCTTGTCAAAACAGATCGTGATCACCGAAAAGATTTCAAGCACACTATCTACGGAGAGCGAAGAGTCAAGCCCATAAGTGACAAGCCGCTGGCTCCACATATCAGAAAGATCGTTTCTCGTCTTCTCCTCTTGCAGGAGTTGGCCTTCCAGTTCGTCTCTTTTAACCTTCAGGCTTTTGGCCTCAATTTCTAATCTTTTAATTCTTTCGGCTTGGTTAAATGCAGCACTTACTTCCTCTCGGAGATTTACTATTTCACTTTCAAATCCTGTTCCTGCAACTGGCTTTTCACAGGCTTTCAGGATCTCCTGTGCTTCCCTTTCATATTTCGCAATAGCTTCTTCTTTTATCCTTACCTGCTTTTCAAGCTCTTTAACACTTTTCTGTTTTTCTAGACATGTCCTGATTGAGGAAAAAATCTCAAGCACATGCTCTGGAGAGAGTGCCGGATTCAATCCGAGAGAAACAAGCCAGTCTCTCCATTCCTGGAGAGTCTTTTCCTGCTTAGTCAGCTCTAATCTGCAGGCATTCTCAAGTGATGAATAACTCGAAGCTAACCTATCTAGCTTCTTTTGGAGCTTATCCTGCTGCAACCGTAATTCTCCGGCAGCTTTCAGCTCTTCCTTTGAATTTTGTAGCTCATTCGCTTTCCTCTCCAGTACAGAAGGATCAGGAATTTCTTCAAATCCGCATTTTTTTGCCCATACCTTCATTTCGTCTTTCAGAGCTGCAAGCTCTTTTGAGAGCTGTTCTTTGAGACCCTGCACTCTTTTGTTTTCTGCTGCACTTTCCTCTTGGTGTGCCGGTAAAGGAGCAGAGGGTGAAGATCTCCTGACTGTCAGGATATATGCAACGGAAGTAGCAAAAAGGATTAAGAATATGGCAACTCCCGGAAGTAATGAGCCGTTCATAAACTCATAAACTAGACCGATACTACCTGCAACGAGAATCATTCCTGCGGGCCAGAGAGGAAGTTTTGCTCTACTTTCGTTTTCCTTAGGTCTAAACGCTGCAAAGAGCATCGCTTCTTTTTCTAATTCCTTTTCAAGATTTTTGAACTCAGATTCTTTTTCCTTAAGTAACGGATATTTCGCTCGAAGATAGCTCACTGCCTCAAGCCTTAACTTTACGCTTTCGTAATTTGGGAGGGATGAGTATGCATTCAGTTTCTCTTTTAAGGATTCTATTTCCTCGCTGAGTTCTTTGATTTCCTTAAGGGCTTCTCCCATCCTATCTCGAGTTCTCTCAATTGTTCTTGTAGTCTCTTCCATTTCCTTCCGCTTTTGAATAATCGTTTCTCTTGCAGGAATCGAATGGTCAAAACGGCTTAGAGCTTCTTCATCCCAGTTATTACCCAGTCCACTTAGTGTTTCCAGAAACTCGGTCCTTTTATCTTGAAGTTCCTGTTCTCCAGATATAAGGAAATCCCTATCAGCCCGGTATTTTGCAATACCATTCCCAAGTTCAATAATCGCATCCTTATTCATAAGGAGTTTATCATCAAAACTGCGTTTTTCCTGAAGGCAAGATA
>JAUPKV010000487.1 GCA_030837265.1 Methanobacteriota archaeon | reverse complement strand
GAGAGTTGCAGTTTCTCCTGCATATTTCACTTCTTCGCTTCCGGAGATTTCACCTTCCTTATACTGTATACTCTCCATACCCTGGAGTGCTCTCAAGTCATCATCTGTCAATTCAGCATCTGTTGACGCACCACCCATTCCCGGAGGTCCAGGCATGTTGGATGTTGCCTTAGTATATCCAGGAGTTATGGTTATTTTTGTCAGATCCATCTCTGAAAGCTTGCTATTTATGTTTGCCTGCATAGCATCTCCTAAAGAGACAATGCCAATTACAGATCCTACTCCAATAACTATTCCGATTATGGTCAGCCAACTCCGCAGTTTGCTATGTACAAGCATGTTCAAGCCCATTTTCAGGTAGGTTGAGTTTCTCATATACATCATTCCTTTTTTAAAGGCCCGCTTAGTAATTCTGATCTTCGGGCTTTGTTTTTCCGGATTTTCTTTCTTTCCTTGCCTGTATTACTTCCTGGATTTTTTTGCGGTACACAAATGCCCCTCCACCCAGCACTATTACTACAATGTATAGCATGTAGGAACTAATTCCACTGCTTCTTTGTCCTCTGGATGCTCCTTGTGCAATCATATTTCCGGAGCTCAAATCGAGTTTTACTTCTTTATCAGAGGTTAATCGATCTCCTTTAGCATCTGTATATTCAATCTGGACTTTAAGTGGAGTTGAACTTGAACCTGAAGTCACATTCTTATTCTTACTACTGGATTTTTCAAAATCGGCTGGTGTTCCGTTGGATACCCCGGCATTATCTCCTTGGCCCTGAGTGCTTGAAACGTTAAAAGATGCGATTGTGTAATCCCCTTTCTCCAGATTCCCTACAATAGTTGAAGAACTTCCTGAGACTTTGTAACTATCCTGTTCCGGAATCGATACTTTCACCGCATAAGCTATGTTATTGCCTACGTTTGCAACTGAAAGGGATACCTCTCCCTGACTGCTTTCAGAAAAGGAAACATCGAAATCGGTTGCTCCACCTACGAAAAGCCCTGCTGTGGTCTGAGTGCTTTTACTATTGGATTCATAGTCTTCAAAAGAAATGTTTACGTCCAGAGTGTAAAGTCCCGGGTCAGCATTTATGTCTGCCATTACTGAGTAGGAAACTGTTACGGATTTATTCGCTTCAAGGTACTTGATGTACTTTGTATTGTCAGAATATACAGGGAGGATTACACCTTTTGGATCTTTCCAGGAGATGACCATGTTTTTCAGAGGGGAGTTTCCTGTATTTGTTACTATAAACTCGATAGGCTCTTCCTTTCCTACATCGATATTTGCCTTGTTTATGGTCATGACCTGAGCATATTCCTTACCCCTTACCTCAAGCTGGATAGTTTGTGTAGTGGTAACCGTATTTGATGACCCGCTCTCTTTGGCAGTGGTGGTGAAATCAATATCATATGTATCTTCTGAAGCATTGGAATCTGTCATTAGTTTGAACTTGAGGACAGCTGAATCTTCTTCATCCTGTCGTGCATTCAGATAGGAATAGGACTTACGCAGATCAGGTCTACGCAAACCTAAAATCATTCGAAGATAATTATTTAAATCTAAAATTATAATATTAATTAAAGTCATGTCAATAAACACATCAAAATGCACAGACCTCGATTACATCAATTTTCTCATTGCTGCATCTAACATTTATAGTTGTACAGAAGCCGCTCGCTGTTACCCTTCTACAACTGATTCTCCCTCTCATGATTGTTTTACTCGTCTCCTTCAAAAGCAACCTTCAGACACAGAACCCTTATGGAATGAAGTAAGGAAATTCATTACGCCTAAAAAAGGGTTTCTGATCGTTGACGACACAACATTGGACAAGCCCTATTCAGAAAAGATGGGTTTTGTTCGTTATCAGTGGAGTGGAAAGCATCACCGTATAGTTAAGGGAATTGGTCTTGTTACATTGCTCTGGACAGATGGCAATAAAATCATACCTGTCGATTTTCGCATCTATGACATCGATGAAGACGAAAAAACCAAGAATGACCATTTCCGCGATATGCTTGAAAAAGCCAAAGAGCGAGGATTTGAACCAAAGTATGTTATGTTCGACATATGGTATGCAAGCATAAAGAACCTCAAAGCTATAAAGAAGAAACAATGGCACTTTTTAACAAGATTGAAATCAAATCGTTTAGTGAATCCTGATAATACGAAGAATATTCCTCTCGAAACAATAGATATACCTCCTAAAGGAATTGTGGTTCATCTCAAAGGATATGATTTTGTGAAGGTATTTCGGATAGTTTCCAAAAAAGAAGACACGCAATACTGGGCAACAGATGTACTGGATATGGATGAATCAGAGAGAGAAGATCTTGGTAATGAGTCATGGAAAATAGAAGAATACCATAGAGGAATAAAACAGTTTTGTGGCGTGGAAAAGTGTCAGGCGAGAAAAAAAGAGTCACAGAGAGCACATGTAATGTTATCATTAAGAGCTTTTCTAAGGTTAGAAGTACAAAGGTTTAAAAATGGGATATCCTGGTTTGAAAGTAAAATGAATATTCACAGAGTGGCAGCAACAGCATATTTAAGTGAACCAAAATACAAACTAAACTTTTTGAGATATTAAATAAGTTATAAAAAAACGATATATAGAGCCGACTAATGCGTAAGTCCTAAGGTTAATGTCGTTGCTTGCGAGAATGAAAAGACCCATTTTGCCCATTTCTTTCAAAACAAAAGCATCATTAGTCTTTATTTCAGCTTCAATTTTGTAATAAGTCTTCAAAATCTCATCTT
>JAUPKV010000486.1 GCA_030837265.1 Methanobacteriota archaeon | reverse complement strand
GCTGCAATCTCAATTCATTCCCCATTAGCACTTCTTTTGGCAGGTTAATGGGAAATCCCTCGGGGAGATTTGTTTTAGGGCCTTCTGCGGTTACAAGGAAGCAGATAACTCTACCTCCTTCTTGCATATATCCTTCCAGGATGCTGTTTTTTATTATGCGTTCCAGAGCAACCAGGGAATCAAGAAGGTCCGGATATCCCTTGTTTTCTATTTCAAGGCGAGAGATTATGAAAATCGGAATTATTTTTTCGGCTTCTAATCTTTCTCCTCCATGATACTTGTACAGGTTTTCGGAAAGAAACTTTCGGATTCGTTCAAGACAACTCTCTTTCAAGTCCCAGTCTATTTTATCGGATCCCATAGTTATTCCGTTTCTAATCACAATCCCATTTATCCCGTAAAAAAGCCGGACTTCCTGTCGGGTCGACTCACCTACTGCAGTAACCGTATCCGCGTAAGACGCAAGGGATTCCAGGGAAGCCAGGTTTTCCGGCACTCCCGGAGGCCATTTTCCATCATTTTCCCGGATTTTTTTAATTGAATTGTAACCTGAAGTTCTTCCTGGCAGGGTTGAATGAAATGTTGCAACAGTATTCACGGGAGTACCAAGTTTTTTGAGCCTGGCTGCCGCATAAAACAGTCCGTAATCATGGCAATGCAAAGAGACATTCAGGCAGGGATTAATAGCCGTGTTTGAGTCCATTTCTCCCATTCCGGTTTTAATATTCTCGGAATCCGTGCTTACAAGCAGCCTGGCAAGCTCGGAGACCGCATACGAAAGGGAAAGGTGATGAGTATATTCCGGACCTTTCGGCATACTCTCGTATCTAAGCGAATCAAGCGCAAGGAGTCCGTAAGCTTCAGCTTTGACCTTATTCTCAAGTGTCATCTCCTTTCCCAGATATGATGAGCTTATTTTCCCAAAATCCGAAGTTTGAAACTGCAGGTAACCTATTCTGGTATTTCCTACAGTTTTTTCTCCCGTAAACACTTTTATCCCGGATTTTTCAAGGGAATTGAGGCCTCTTTTGAGTTCTCCGTCAATCTCGAGGGGATTTAACCCTTCCATACTCGTAATTCGGTTCAGTCCCGAGTTCCAATCTGCACCCCTGCGCCCATAGTAAGGACCTGCAAGAAGAATCTCGGTATCTTCTCTTGCATCCAATTTACCAGAATCGAAGAGATTCGCCAGGGTATGTGCCTCATCATTGATCACATCCCAGATTCCGCACATCTTGTTCGATTTTGGGCCTGCTTCTTCTCCGGCAATTATAACAAAATGATTTACCAACTTAAATCCTCCAATTTTTGTCTTTTGATTCGTATAATAGGATATGCATTGAACCGAAAACCAGCAGCAGAAGATCTCAAATAGTTTAATATATAATTCTGAGGGCCGGTATGTACTTGATTTTGTATTCGATTTTGTTCTAATCCTGAAAACTTGTGATGAATGAAAACATCAATAAAGTGAGCTAATATGATATAACTCAATAAAGTGAGCTAATATGATATAACTCAATAAAATTATTGGATCTATAGGAATGTAAAGTTATTGGTAAGCTGTCCGCTACCAAATCAAAGTAGGATATTAGATCATGATTTCCACTTATTTCTCCTTTAGCATGCTAATCAGGATTGGAGCTTACAAGCGCCATTTTATTTGCACGTGTCAAACATTTTAATCCTTGATTTTAGTATGTTGAGTCATTACTCTTTTTAAGCATGCTCTTTAGAGCCTCTCTGCTCATGTAATTGAAAAAAGGAACTTTAATAAAATTGGTTTTATGCGTGCACAGAGTTGTGCATTTTCACTAAATTTATGCATGTGAAACCTACTTCCAAATGCACATAATTGTACTTTGATACACATATAACTGCATAGTTTAAGATTAAAGAGTAAAACATTTTTAGAATTACGTTGAATGCCTGTTGAATGCCACCGGAGAGTCGAATCAAAATTAAAGTAATGCTTCATATATACCCTCACACTATTGTGAATAAGACCAACTGGCGGAGCCACCAGAAGGTCCAAAGACATTCAAAGAAAAGTACTCCTGCAGATCTGGACTTTGATTAACTAGAAGGCTATAGAAGCCCCTGAAATTAAAAAACCCATTTGACGGTTCTGTTATACACACATTTATAGGAGTTTGATATTAGTATGGTTAAAATATGGAACTCAAAAAATTTAGGAATTCTTCTGATGTTTATTAGTATTCTAAGTGTTGTTCTATGTCTATTCTACGATCCTTTTGTATTTTTGGGTTCTGCAACTGTACATAGTATTTGGACTATGTTCTGGGGTATTGTAGCGCTTCTCTCAATGCCTTTGGGATTACTTTTTGTTGATAATTAGTTAAATTGGAAAACTTCTTCAATTTTTGTTTTCACTCTTTTTTGTTCTGGAATCCTGTTGGATCCGCTGAAGACATCGCAGCTGAGGACTGAATAAAGCAAAATTTTGCTTTTAGTTATTGAATGACTTGCTTATCGAAATAGCTTAGCTTTATCAGATGCCGTTTTGTGGCGATGGGATTAAATAGATAAAGTTTGGAGTGTTTCTATGAAGATAGAATTTGCGCAAAGTAACGATATCGATGGCTGGATGGAATTACTGGAGCTCGTGAAAGAAGATTTTCCGGGGCTTGATATGAACGAGTACAAAAAAGGGCTGTCAAAAAGGATACTTGAAAAAAGCGCTTTGGCAGCGAAAGAAAACGGTATTTTGGTTGGAGCCCTGTTGTTTTCAAGAGAATCCAGAGAACTTGAGTTTCTCTCAGCACATCCACAGTACCGCAGGCTGGGCACGGCGACTGCCTTAATCTGGTATATGTTTGCCCTTTTTCCTAAAGGCAGTTGTTTTTCCGTTATAACCTATCGGGAAGATGATCCAAAAGGCAAAGCAGCGCGGGAATTGTACAAAAGAATAGGTTTTATGCCTGGCGAGCTTATCACGATTTTTGATTATCCATGTAAAAAATTTTTGTATACCACAGAATAGATAAACTATGCTGAAGAGTGTTTGATATAACTTGATTATGCCTTCCGGCTCTGTAAAGTCTTCGAGGGATGAGATTATTTTCAGCTAGTAACTACCTATGAATATGCCTTTTCCCTAAGACGTTACAGAGCCTCTATTATAATTATATTTAATTTTTTATAGTCTGATTTCCAAATCGTTTCTTATGTGTAAAAAGTTTAGAAAAAATAGAAAGATCTGAAGACAGAGAATAATAATTATATTATTTATTAAAAGAATTGAATAAAAAAATATTTATGTTTTCTTATTATATTAAGTACTAAGGTAAAAAAGGCTAAACAAAAAAGCATACCGTGTCCCCAACATTTCCTCCCTGAATCTTCCCAACATACTCCCCCAAGTATGTCGCCTTTCTTTACCTTTCTTTTCTACTTTTAATAAGAATGAATGGGGGGTAATAGAGATAGAAAAGCCGTGACTGCACTCCCATTACCCTCAAATCACAGTCCTCCGACTACGACCTAAAGAAGGTAAACTTTTACAAGAATTTATGGGATGTAGTTCTTCTACTTACCTCCTGTCTGACTTATAATAGGAGCAATCCATATATTAAATAAATTATTCAAATTGTTGTATTATATTCTAATTTATGTTAATGATTAATATTTTAATGTTATTATAATAATAATAATCAAGTTACAAGCTTGTCTAAAATTTTACAATTTTTAGATTTTTTTCGAAAATGTTCTAAGAGTACATGGAGCAAAAAGCAAAACTTTTCTCTATTTTTAAATAGGTCTTACTAAAAGCTCTGTGTTTTATCCAACTTCCAGAAAAACCTGCTCAAATTAGCAGTCAAACTGTTTAAAATGCATAGATCTTACTTAAAACCTATGTTTTTCTAAAGAGCGATGAAAAAATTACAATTTAATTATTTGCTTAGGCCAGCAACCGCTGCAACTCCTACACCAACACCAAGCCCAATTCGTACACTATTCATTAAATCATGTGATAAATAGCCCAATATCAAACATGTAATAAACGCTACAATGAAATGTAAAAATGCTTTTTTTACCTGAAACTTTTTCTTGCTCATCGCTAGGAAATTTGATTTGTTGTATCCTGAAACTTTTCATCTATTTAATGATACAGATATATGTTGCATAATTTAAAAAATGCATAGGTTTCAATGTAAAACCTATAAATAAACTATATGGTAAATTTTGCAAAGCAAAAGATACACTGCCAGTCATACTGAAATATTTAAGTTCTGTAGTTCGAATAAAAAATACAACCTTTACATCTTTTTATATCTTAATCTTTTTAGGAATCTCGGGCATGTAAGAAATGCACTTTCTCCTTCTACATTACAGTACTTTGAGATTTCTTCATTTGTTGGCATGTGGTTATCGTTCATAATCATACATTTATATTTATTCCCACTTTTTGGCCTATTAGTGTATATTAAGTAAGAACATTTCTTATATAGTCACTCTGTTCTTCAATAAATGAATTTGGACTTGATTTGATATAAGTGTATGTGCCAGAAATTGATAGCTATTATTGTCAAATTTGGAACAGATGGAATTACTCACGATTACATCGTATGTATTTTATAATACTAATTATATAGTATTAATTGATTCATAAGGGAGTAACTGTAGATGAAGGTAAAATATAGGACAGCCTGAAAACTGATCCTGTACTAAACTTCTAATGCAGGATAGACCCTGTGAACCACCTAGCTATTTTGATCCCTCGGTCTTTTCTCTTTTTGTTTTTCAAAATATCCACTCTCGAATTCTGATCAGCTTCAAGCAT
>JAUPKV010000048.1 GCA_030837265.1 Methanobacteriota archaeon | reverse complement strand
AAATGATTGCAATTGTTAAAAGAATAGGTAAAAGCTTTATATTTATATCCGTATTTACACCTCAACGGCCATACATAAAAAATATAATAATAAAGATATATCAATATGTCGGTTAAGGTTTTATCAGAAGCTATCAATTAATTTTAGCTATCCGGGCTCTTATTCATTGTATTACGAATTCTCTTCAAAACAGAGCTGAATAATCCGGTCAACGATTTTCTGAACGTTTTCTCGCTCTCGGATTTTTACCGAGAAATCAGCATATTTTTTGTAAAGAATTATCCTATCTTCAAAAAGCTCTTTCAGGCTTCGGTCCCTGAGTCCTACTATGCCTCGATTTCTCGTATTGCGAATCCGTTTTACAATGCTCCTGAAAGGTGCATCCAGAAAAACTATTTTTGACACTTTTTTCAGGTGTTCCATCGCTTTCTCAGAATAAACAACACTTCCACCCGGAGAAATAACACATTCTTTCACCTGATCTAATTTTAGAATAGCTTCTTCCTCAAATCTAATGAGAGCGAGATCTCCCTGTTTGTCAATGAGAGCTTGAAGTGTCATTCCGGTTTTCTCGGTTATAAGGCAATCAACATCGATAAAAGTATAATTCAGGCGACGTGCAAGTGCTCTTCCAATAGTGCTTTTTCCTGCTCCTGCCATCCCGATTAATGTTATATTCATTGCCATACTTCCGGTTTTAAAAATAAAGAATTACTCGCCTGAAATCCCCTAACCTTAGGGCTTGAACTATGAAATTCTCTGGACAAAGTACATTCTTTAGCTATATAAAATGTATAGAGAGTGACTTTCGGAAGCACTCTAAATTGTATCTGAGGTCTCTATTTATCCCCTAAGTTTTCAATAACCTTTTTCCCCTTCTCTGTAGGAACAATTGTCAATTCCGCCCCGGGAAATACTTTATCAAGAGGCTCTCCCTCCGCAATCCTGTCCATAGTGATAGCAACAGCTGCAACTTCTGAATGAGGCTGGCTACCGACAGCAACGTTCCAGTCCGAAAGCTGATAAATCTCCGGAGGTACTTTCTCGGCACCTACTACAATCATTAACTTTTCGCACTGTTTAAGTTCACCGACTACTTTGGGTAGATTAACACCATACATCGAAAGATGGCAGACTTTTCCTCCCGCAGCTTTCCAATCCCTGATTTCCTGCCTGAAGTTAATGTTATTTTTAACATAGAAGTTCCCTCCCCAGCGCCGGACAACATCGTCAATAGTATGAACTATCCCCGGGTCATCCGAGGCAAGCAGCATACCTTCAGCTCCAAGTAACCTGGATGTCAGGCCAACATGGGTAGTTATCCTTTTGTCTCTCTCCGGCCGGTGCCCAAGGCGCAACAAAACAATCCTTTTCATGTTCTTGCTAAAGCTCAGACCAGGTATTAAAGGATTTCACTGGAAACCATAGTTTCCGGGAATTCTTCTTAAAAGCATTCCTTCTACTACTATCGGATTGGTTCTCTGAGCAGTAGCTAATGCAGTTTCTAACTTGAATTCCTTTTCTGAGTATATTGTGAGTATTGAATCTCCTTTTTTAACCTGTTCTCCCATTTTCTTATGGATAGCGACTCCGGCTCCTTTGTCATTAGGAGCACCTGCAAGCCTGGCGATTTCAACAATCCATTTATTGTCAAATTCAATAACATATCCATCTGCAGAAGCTATAATATCTGCAGTGAATTTTCCAACCGGTATATCATCGGATTTGATATTCGGGTCCCCACCCTGAGCTTCAATTATCTGCTTCATCTTTGCCAGAGCTTTTCCATTCCTGAGGGTTTCAAGTGCTAATTCTTTCCCATGGTTGGCCGGAGCTGCACCTCCCATTTCGAGCAGGATGCCTGCAAGGGAAGCACTCTTTTCAATAAGGCTATTCGGACCCTGCATGCTTTCCAGTACTTTCATTGCTTCCTTGACTTCCAGTGCAGGTCCGACTTTTCTTCCTATAGGAGAGGAACCATAGGTGATGGCACACTCCACATTCATACCAAGCCTGTGTCCAAGGTTTATCAGGTCTCTTGCGAGCTTCTGCCCTTCCTGCATGCTAGGTACCTTTGTGCCGACTCCGATAGGAATGTCAATTACAACATTATCAGCCCCTATTGCTCCTTTTTTTGCCATAATTGAGGCAAGCATCTGATAATAAGGATCAATTGATAAGGGGTATTCCACTTTGATGAGCTTGTCATCTGCAGGTGCGATATTTGTGGCTCCTCCCCAAACAAGGGCGCCTCCAACTTTCTCAGTAATCTCTTTTACTTCCTGGGAGCTGAATTCTACCGGACAGAGCACCTCCATGAGGTCTGCAGTTCCACCGGCACCGGTAATTGCTCTGGAGCTAGTCTTTGGAATCAAAAGCCCGTTTGCAGCAACAATCGGGACTACAAGGAGGGATATCTTGTTGCCTGGCACTCCTCCTATAGAATGCTTGTCCATAATCGGATGGGTGTCAAATTCGATTTTATCTCCGCTATCTATCATAGCTTTTGTCAGCCATTCGACTTCATCATCGGTCATTCCGTGAATATAAGTTGAAGTAATAAATGCAGATAGCTCTATATCACTAAGGTTATCCCCTACGATATCACTTACAAGCATTTTGATATCTTCCTGAGTAAATGGTTTTTTGTCCATGATTTTCTTAATCACAGCTCCTGATTTCGAGCGTAAAGCCGGTACAACTTCAACCGGTTTGTCCCAGTCACGGAAGTGCATGTAAATATCGGAAAAGGCTCCCAGAGTGCCCGGAGGGACCATATCTTCGGTAGTATCCACAATTGCAGAGAGACTTTCGCGCCCCCTGATACGAACCCTATCTCCCGGAATAACTCCCAGTTCTTTTGCATCGGCAATATTAAACAATACTTTGTGCTGCCCTATTTTTATGTTAATATGTTCCAGCTTTAGCTGCATGAGTAAACTCCTTCCGTTTAATTTTCCTAATTTTCTACTTAAACCCAAGCTTTTTATCCAAATTTTAACACTAAATCAATACTTCCAGTTTATTTCAAGAGTTTAGGGGGCCAGTAATAAGCCTTAAAGAAGCCTGAAATCCAAAACAGATGGTAAACTAAGGTAACATATTAACCTTCATATTATTTTAACTAAATCCGTAAAAAGAACTTCAGAAAGGACATAAAAGACCGGGAAAGAGTAAAAATGAAAGTTAAATGTTCGTATTTTGCCTATGCGAATGCAAACTTTCGGACGAGTTATAAATATGCAAATATAGAGTCAAATATGCAAATAAAGAATCCTATAAATGATTCAAAATTTTTAACCTAAACGTTTTATTTCTTTTAAATCAATTTTTCGCTTAAATAATTTGATATCGTTTAGAAATATTGTTTTATTTGACAAATGGCTTGATAAATCCAAAGAAATGGAGCCGGACAGAGTAATTGAGGAATTCTTGAAAGTCTCAAGGTGAATAAAATGGTTTGGGTTGACTGGATTTTATTGGCGTTTAAACAAGAACGAGGAGATATCAAAAATTTAGATTATAAGGAAGAAATGGAAAAACTCAATAAATTAAAAAATCAGCAAATTAATGAAAAACAATGTCAGTGTTCGGCAAACTCGTAGTAGGGAGAATTTTGTAGGTTTTACTCACCTCCCCCTCAGGAACAAGCAATAAAACAAATTTATAATTTATGTTCATTTACAATTGAAATTCTATCCAAAATAATTTAGCTTGTTATGCTTTTTGTCACCTTTATTTACTCACAGATTTTTTCGTAAAACCAATATTTTTTTTCTAATTCAGCAGAAACATGCCTACATTCTTAAATATGCAAAATCATTTCAGGATACAACACTAAATTTAATGGGAAAAATAATGAGCTAGATTTGAAAAGGGGAGCTAATAGAGATGTATACGTTAGAAGCTATGGAAAATGAAATACTCCTTCATCTGTATGAATTGGGAATGCTTAGTCTATATGGAGGTTGGGAAAGGCAATCAAATTTAGATGGAAATGCAGTTGAGAGATTATGCCGTGCTAAACTTGTTGAAAGAAATACTTCATCGCCTGGATTTATCCGTTTGTCAGAGCGGGGAGTTGGCACAGTTTTATTCGGACTCTATAATGCAGAAAAAATCAAAACGTTATTATAAATTTTGGAAAAAATTAAACATATTCACCTGTTTCCAAGTAATCTTTTTTTCCTGTTGACCATATAGAATTTAACAAATACTGCTCCGGCCATCAAAACTGCAAGTCCGAGTGGAAAGAATGGGGACCGAATGATGTCCCACCGACCTGACCAGACCAGAAATCCGGTAAGAAAAAGAACTGAAGATCCTATAATTCCTGAGATCTCCAGAGGAATCCTGATAGAACCAAAAGTGAGTCTATTCTGGTTCTCAATAGTGTCGACACGCAGCTCGATCCCTTTTAAATACTCATTTGTTTTTTCTTCCTTATCCTTGAGGTTTTTTATTTCAATATCCAGCTTATCAATTTCTGATTTCAAGTCATTATGAGCATAGTCAGACAGATCGGACAGTGCAGCCTGCAAAGCGTGTAAGCTTTCGGAAATGCTGGAAAAAAGCTGATTAACGTTCACAATTTTATATCCGGGTAAAGAAGCTTCGGAAGAACTATCCATGGCTATCGCAGAAATATCCGAGGCCTCTGTTGAAGGAATTACTGCGTCAAGTTCAAAATTCGGAATGTTTCTTTCCGAAAGCGATGGGACTGTGCCGGTAAGATAAGAATTCGCAGGAATAGAGGATTCAGGAGCAATAGAAGATCTCTTAGGAAAAAAAGAGGAGTTTGCAGTAATAGATCCTGAATTTTCTTCAATGTTATAATCCGTAAAATTGCTGGAAAAAAGCCTTTCAGCCTGCTGTACTGGCTGAGTCTCGAGGGAAAGGCGACGCTCTACTGCCCTTAACCTTTTCTCAAAGCTCCGTATACTTTGATCAAAAACTTCAATTCTCCCCTGAAAGTCCTCCCTGATCTCTGGCTCTGCCTGTTGTACCCGATTCAATTTAAACTAACTCCTTAATTTTTATGCAAATGATTCAGGCATTACCATATATAATACTTTTGTATTTAAAATATATATAAAAAGTAATATTATTTATGACATGCGAAAGTAAAAAGTGAAGAAACATATAAAAAAGAAACAGAAATCTCAAAACCATTCATGCCAAAATAGAGTTATAGCATTGATGGCAATTAGGTAAGTGTTTTGGGATAGGCTCTATACTTTTTCAGACATCTCCCTGTAATAAGAAAAGAGGTCTTCTCCCCACTGAAGAGAAACCGGATCGAACCCCATCACCCTGCTTTGAAGGTCATAAGTCCCGTCAGAGAAGGGTAAGGTAAGAAAGAAGAGTATATCAGTTACTGAAAAATTGAATTCTATTTTTTCTCTGCATACGAAAAGGTTTGCATTCTCAAATTTTAAAGATTCATCCAGCAGATCTCCGAAATCTTCCTTCATTCTTTCATGAATCTGAGGGGTCATAATTATAGAAATATCTCTTCCCATTTTTACAAAATTAAAGAAAAGTGATATATGAGAAGGGTGAAAAATTGAAACAATACCACTTAATTTTTTTGCTTTCATAAAGTTTTCCACAAATTCTTTATGGATTTCGTAGAGATGTGCATTACCAGGCTGTTCGGAAAATGTACGGTCGGATAAATCTCCAATCCGTTTTAAAAAGGGACCCGGTATACACTCGATTGCATGACTTGACCAATAATCGTATTGAATTCCAAAAACTTTTGTGAGATCTATTATTGGTTGCAGTCTGCCAGCTATGGCTAAACCAAGAGGAGTCAGGTTGTAGACATCTCTTTTCTTCATAACCAGAGAATTTTCCCTCAAAATTTTCAGCTGGGGAAGGACTGCTACGGAGCTCGAATGCAAAAATTCTCTTATTTCTGTGATTGTTTTTGGATTTTCTTTCAAAAAAAGAAAAATTTTTGTCCTTTTCTGAGATAACAATATCAATTCAATGAGTGAGCTGTTCATATTAACCCATTTGTTTATATTTTGTTCTCCATATTCCTTCATATTATGCAATCGTCAACGTGTAGAAAATACAACATGCATTATTATATTTAAGATTTTTTTATTAACTTTTTAGCTACAGCTTAAATCCCAATATACTAAATGAATTTAGAGCAACAATTATAGGAAATTCATAATGTAATGTTTATATAAAAATTAATTTTTTAATGTTATTTTCATTCAAATTCCGAAATATGAGTATTAAAGCCGCGCAAGAGACAAAATACTACAAAAAATGCTAAAAGAACTAATTTAAAGGATAAGACATCTGAGTATTGGGGGGAGTGGGGGGGTGTTAAAATTAGCTTAGGTTTGTACCTCAAAAGAAATTCTCAGATGTCCTTATAATTGATATATATTGAAAATTATATAAATACTATGGTATACGGTTAATAAGCAGATGTTTTTTTCAGTACTCCTTTCTCTGCTTCTAAAGGTACGTGCGTAAATGCCAACTACCGTTTCTCATTCCCAAAACTTCTTCGTTTTTACGTAATTCCTTTCCGCAATTAAAATATCCCTGTAAAAGGCTTCTTCGTCCACTCTCATTTTTTCAATCACCCTTGAAGCTGTTTCAGGGCCGACGCCCCGGCTGGCAAGTGCGATAACTGCTTTTTTCCCCTGAGAACGGACTATGCTTGCGTTTCTATAGACGCGCTGTATACGTTTCTTTTCTTCGGAAGAAATCGGGACGTTTTTTGCCTGCTTTTTGACAAGGGTGATTTCCTCTTCTTCCCAGGGTTTGAGGGCGGCGACCATTGGGGAATCGCAAACCGGGAAGATAATTTCTTCAGGGACGCTTTTGACCTGGCGGCGGGAGGTCCATTTTTTACAATTTGTGCAGAAGAGGATAATTTTATCGTTCATGATACGTTCTTTAAGGGCAAGGACGATTGAGCGGTCGGCTTTTTCCGGAGCGACCAGGTCTTTTTTCATGGCAAAACCGGCCGAGCCGATTGGGGTTGGGGGGGAGACTTCCACTGAGATTTGGCCGGCTGCAAGCCTTGTAAGGACTTCTTTTGCCCGGGGGACGTCGAGAAGGTCGTGAAAGATCTCACGGATGACTTCATCGTACATTGAGGAGCCTTCGTAGATTTCCATGAGCTTTTTCATGCTGATCCGGTCGTAGTCAACATCCCGTGAAAGGGCTCCGAATTTCCTTGCCACATGGACCATTTTCCATTTCATGACTGCCGTGTTTTTCAGGGTCATTTCGATGATGGGCTCAACGTGTTCAGGACGGAGGGAGAGGAGCATGTCCCGGATCTGGACCGGGCCTAACCTGCGGGGAAGTGTCAGTCTTATCCGGTACGGGTCAACTTCCTGTGCTACACTGCCTCCGAAACGGGCCGAAAGGAGCGAGGTCAGGACTCTTGCGAGGGTACCATTGGTATTGTGGCCGAAACAGGCGTTCAGGGTCACAGTGACTCCTTCATCTTCAATTACTATCGTATCCGCATCAGGCAAAGGAAAGCCTCCTTCTACATGGTCCCGCAGGAGGCGGATCAGTTCGAGCACAGCATGCCTGTTAACCGGATATTTTGCCTTTAACGTTCCTGCTATGGCTTCATTTTCAAGATCAGCATGAATATATGATGCGATTTCTTTTCTAAGCTTCCCCACCTCCTGTGCAACTTCAAAAGGCACAGGAATTTCCTCCCCTGTCCAGCTCGGAACCTCACCCATTCCTTCAACAGGTTCTACTTTAATCCTATCCTTCCCGGCTTCCCTTTCGCGGTCCGGCATCTCAATAACCCGCCACATGGAACCTTTTGTTATAAAAACGGCTCCCGGTTCTGCAAAATTTACGACAAAGGCTTCGTCCAGCAAACCGATCGACCTGCCGCTCACGATGTCATAAATTTCGTATTTCCTTTCGTCCGGGATCATGGAAAGATTTTCGTAATAATATTCCCAGCTTTTTCGACGCTTTTTGAGCAGATTCGAGCCGTTCTCACGCCAGATAAGCTTATACTCCCCTATCTGGTTAACTACTCTTTGCAATTCCCCTATCCTCAGGTCTTTGAAAGTGTAAGTCCGCTGAAGGATCTTGAAGATTTTTTCGATTCTTACTTCCCCAAAATCCATAACCATTCCCGCGATCTGGTTTGCCACAACATCCAGGGAATTTATATGTGGAGAAATTTCTTCAGCTCTGCCTTCCAGTGCAGCCTTAGTAATCGCCATACTCTCGGCAGTGTCGTCCACTTCCATTGAAAGGATCGTACCCTTTGAAATCTCATGCAGCCTGTGCCCTGCCCTTCCGACTCTCTGGAGCAATCGTGAAACCTGCCTCGGGGAACCGTACTGGACTACACGGTCAACGTTTCCAATATCGATTCCCAATTCCATAGATGAAGTGCAGATGAGGCCTCTGATAGCACCGGACTTGAATGCCTCTTCAGCCTCCACACGTGCTTCAAACGAAAGGGACCCATGGTGCACACCTATATCTGCTCCAAGCTTCCGGAAACCGGCAGCCAGAGCTTCTGCACTCTGTCGCGTGTTCACGAAAATAAGTGTTGATTTACTTTCTTCGACAATTTTCCGGATGCAGAAGAGATGAGATGCGAATTCCAATTCGCAGCCCACAGTATTTGAGATTTTCAGGATTTCACTTTCGTTTCCCTCATTTATCCAAATTCCTCCTGATACCTGAGGGCTGACAACATCGAACTCCAGCAGCTTCAGCAGGGCTACTTCAATTAAAGTAAAATCCCTGCCGTTCCCTGCCAGGAATTTTGCAATCTCCCAGGGATTGCCTACTGTTGCCGAAAGTCCGATCCGCTGGAACTCACCTGAGATCTCTACGAGCCTTTCAAGGCCTACAGCCAGTTGTGCTCCTCTTTTTGAGCCTGCCAGCTCATGGATCTCATCTACGATTACATGAGTTACGGTTTCCAGATTTTGCCGCAGTCGGGAACCTGAAAACATTGCCTGCAAAGTTTCAGGGGTTGTTATAAGCATGTCCGGAGGATTTCTGGACTGACGCTGCCTTTCACTTTGTGAAGTATCACCATGCCTAACCTGGACCTTAATGTCAAGCAGCTGCCCCAAAATCTCGATACGGGAGAGCATATCTCTATTAAGCGCTCTCAAAGGTGTAATGTAAAGGGCAGAAATCCCTCTTCTGGCTTCCGGCTTCTTTTTAAGGATGCTCTGAAAAACCGGCAAAACAGCTGATTCGGTCTTCCCGGAACCTGTGGGTGCTATCAAGAGCGTATGTTTTCCATCCAGTAAATGAGGAAACGCCCTTTCCTGAGGTTCTGTTGGTTTTGAAAAACCGAGGGTTTTAAGGGCTTTCTGAATTTTTGGATTGAAGGAATTAAATATATTACGAAATATTTTATCTCCAGCACCTGCTCTATTTTCTAAGGGTTCAAGTTTTGAAGTGGGATCAATATTTCCGATAGGTTCCATACTTCTTTTTAATTTCATGTTTCCCATAATCTTTTTATCAGGTATTTTGTTAAAAAATTTGAGAATTAGTTTATTATATTTCTAATGATATATAATTTTTAAGTATAATAATCTTTACTCATATAAATTAGCTGTTATTAGGCTCTTAGTATTGAGCATGAATTTAATCCGTATAGTAGAGGTATTTTCTGTACAAAATTTCTTAATATTTTTATGGCATTATTGGAAATACATATATTTTTGTATATGTTGGTCTGAATAAAAATATGGTGGTATATTGAAGCAGATTTATGGAGAATACTTAGCCGGCTGGAAGCCCGATTTGCCGGATTATAGAGATTTTACTCTGAGCCATAAGGATATTGCAGCCGCAACCAGTAAATTTGGTTTTAAAGACAGTAAGGATTTGCCAGATTGTATCGACCTGCGCAAATGGTGTCCCCCCATATTCGACCAGGGTAATTTAGGATCCTGTACTGCAAATGCTGGAGTGAGCTTGCTTGAATATATCGAAATTAAAACCAGGGGCAAATATATCGATGCTTCGAGACTTTTTCTCTATAAGGTAACCAGAAACCTTATGCATGAGACGGGAGATGCGGGAGCCTATTTAAGGAAAACCATGGAAGCCATGGTTATGATTGGTATTGTGCCCGAAGAATACTGGCCTTATGACATATCTCACTTTGATAAAGAACCCTCTGCCTTCTGTTATGCGGTAGCTTCAAACTATAAATCTCTGAAATATGTTAGCATGGATAAAGCTACAATGGCGCTGGAAGATGTTCTCGTCCAGATAAAAACTGTGCTGGCGGGAGGACTGGCAGCTATTTTCGGCATAACCATGTACGATTCTATTTCACAGTCTAAAACAAATGGAGGAAAAATTCCATTTCCATCCGATAAAGAAAATATCCGGGGAGGACATGCCATGATGGCTGTAGGATATAATGACAGCCAGATAATCACAAACGAAGTGAATGGCACCCAGACAAGAGGAGCGTTCCTGATTAGAAACTCCTGGGGCACCCAATGGGGAGACACAGGATACGGGTGGCTACCATACGAGTATGTACTAACCGGACTGGCACAGGATTGGTGGACATTAATCGATGCAAACTGGGTCGATTTAACTGTTTTTGGAAAAAATGCACAACAAGAAGATTTTTTCTGAATAATAAAAAAGTGAAAAAAATGAAAATTAACTTTTCAGTCTTCAAGTCCTATATGTTTCAGGAAATGGTGATAATGCTCAAGCGGCAGTCTGGAGTAAAAGGCTCTGGTTACGACCTCACTTAAAGAAGGATGGATGTCCATTCCGCGCATTATAGGCTCCGTACTCCTTGACTGGGTGTACATAAGAGGAATGATCTGGTGAATAAGGATTGAGGCATGAGGCCCTATAATATGAGCTCCCAGGATTTTCTCTTCCTGTGAATCCAGAATTACCTTTACGAAACTGTCATGTATTTCCATAACCCTACCCTTTGCAGTATCTTCATAGAATTTGAGGCCTATTACCACCCTATCTTTCCCGTATTTATCTATGGCTTCCAGCTCCCCCATACCTACCCCGGCAATCTCGGGATAAGAAAAGACGGCATGCGGTACGGCATGATAGTCGGCTTGTGTTTTCTCTTTTAGAATGGCATTAAGATAAACAATTCCGGATTCGTAATTTCCGACATGTTTAAACAGGTATTTTCCGTTTGCATCCCCAAAAGCCCAGATATTCGGCTGGGACGTTTCAAGAAACTCATCTACCGGAATCCAGCCCTGTAAATCCGTTTTTATTCCGGCCTTTTCCGGATGGAGAATATCGGTATTCGGAACTCTGCCCGTTGCAACGAAGATCTCATCTACTGTAACCTTGACCTCCTCTCCCGAATCTTTTTCCTTTGCAAGGACAGTTTTCTGACCGTTATCTACCTTCCTGATTTCTATTGCTTCGTAGTTTGTAAGGATAGTCATATGCTCAGACATTAATAGCCTTGCAAGTTTGGAAATCTCAGGTTCTTCCTGGGGAAGGAAGCGTGAGTTTCTTCCGATGACCGTGACTTCAGCTCCCATAGCGGAAAAAAAATGCCCGTACTCGGCTGCAATATAACTCCCTCCAAGAATTGCTATGCTTTGGGGGCATTCCTTGAGCTGGAGTACAGCGTCGCTTGTAAGATAACCTGATTCTTCCAGTCCTGTAACAGGAGGGACTGCAGGCCTTGAACCCGTACACAAGAAAATCATCTTTGAGTAAAGCGTTTTGTCTCCCACTTTCAGGGTGTAAGGAGCGATGAATTCCGCATTTTCGTGATAGTAATCAAGGAACGGGTTTTCAGTCAACCCTGTTCGGACAGCTTCTATATCTTCCCTTATTGTCCTTCTCATCTTTTCCATGATTGAGAGGAAATCAACATCCTTTATCTCAACCTTTAGCCCGAAAAGCCCTGCAGTTTCAATTTCCCTTATAAGTTCGGCAGGATAAAGTAAAGTTTTTGAAGGAATGCACCCTCTGGTAAGACATATGCCTCCCGGTTCATCCTTATCGATAACGGCTATTTTCATTTCAGGATTCGAATTTATTATAGGGTCCAGGTAATTCACGCCGGAACCCGTGCCTATAATAATCAGGTCGTAATTTTCCATCCCTTCCCTCACAAAGTGCAAAACCGAATTAGTTGTTTTTCGCATCGGATTTGTTATTTTCCTTTGTGAATAAGGTTCACCATTGATATATGTTTAACTTTTAAACGGTACTGATAAACAGATCTTGGTGATAAGATACAGATCTTAGTGATAATATTATATACCTGAAAAAAGGGAATCCATAATAAGCGAGAGAAACAGCAAAATAGGCTGAATGTAAGTTCTCTAACAAGATATTAAGGCTTAAAAAAAGTTAATTTAAACTAAGTTTTTT
>JAUPKV010000485.1 GCA_030837265.1 Methanobacteriota archaeon | reverse complement strand
TAAATGCATCCTGTGTGAAGTCCAGATCGAATTCATACTGCATGCCATCAATAAAACTGACCTCCTTACCCCGAAGTATCTTATCCTTAACGGCAGCAGAATAGGTGTTTTTGGCCCCATAAACACTGTTCTCAAAAAAAGGACTCAGTATTGAAAGAATCCGCTCATCAAGCTGCTGCAGCTCAATCATATCTAACCTATTTTGCCTATTTAGATCCTCAAGTTCTTCATTCTTTTTTGTCAGCACATTTGTTGAAAGAGTATCAAGAATGTTTGCCTTGATCTTAAGTATATTACTTTCTTCAATTCCTGCCGTATGACTTTCAATGCAATCCTTTATGCCGTTTTCAAACCGATCAATTTCCTGAATTCTTTTATCAAGGTTCTCGGCTTTTTCTTTGCTCTCAATTTTTATCCGGATAGTTGACTTTTCCAGAGGTATGACTGCTTTTGAGATTGCCATGAAATTTTGCAAATCCTGAATAAAATCCTTCTGTACCGGAAAATCACTGGAATCCTGAAAAGTATATCTCACTAAAAGCCCCCCTCTTCTGAAAAGAGTAATTGTTAATAAATACGCTTGTTATTCATTTTAAGCTTATCAGAGACTCTCAATTAAAAAGATTTTCAGATTGTAATTGGTTATGCACTTGCAGATATAATGGTACTTATTTTCGAATTAAACATCTTATGAAAAATAGTAATCGCAGGAAAGAAATATTAGAGAAGAGAACAAATAAAGAATAAAGACCATGCATATAAAACCGATAATTGCGATTGCTCTGATAATCTCTGCTGCTTTACTGGCCGTAAAATTTTCTCCTCAAATCAATACCGAGCAGTTCGGAGAAGGTAGATACATTCACATTAATAGTATTGATATATTTTTTGACAAAACCGATGCGAATGTAAATGTAGAGTATCGTCTAAGTCCCTTTGCTGAAGCATATATGTTCTTATTCGGAAGCAAGAATCTGGAACCCATGATTAAGAAAATTTTTGTTAACTTTACCGAGGTGAAGGTCCAGCAGATACGGAGTAATAGTGCTTCGCTCCTGATAACGAATATCTCCAGACAAAAAGATCAATACTACCTTCATGATTCTCGCAGATTCGGAATGTCTCCGGACAACCTTAATCTTAGTTCTCCTCAAGGCACAAGGAAATTACAAAATCCAAATTCAACTGAGGATTTCTTTTATTGGGAATAGCTGTGATTCTCTTCAAATAACAAACAACCCCATATTTTCTAATAACCTTTATTGATCACGCTTTCATTTTAAAAATGTGTTCCGGAACGATATTCAGAAATGCTGAAATCTCAAACAAGTATATATATCATCTTAAATATCCTAATTAGTGTGTTACCTGAGAAAACAGCCAGACAAATGTATGCAAAGAACCGCGAGAAAATAATCCAGCATGTACGAAACAATCGTGGATACTTTAAAATAAATTTCTACAAAAACGGCGAAATAAAAATAATCGATGCTAATTCTGAAATTAAGGATGAGAAAGTCGAGTTTAGTTTTAAGTTAAAGCATCATCCATCTATGATGCATCAGATTTTGGACGCCGATTTTAACAAAGCTTTGGATGACTATGTCTTCAGGCTCTAATTGGCCTTTCATCTCACATGAGAGCAGACGCATACTCTTTTAAAATGCAATATACCAGGAAAAAACATAAGCGTCTTATTGTTTGCGTATCTTCATAAACAATAACATACAATATATGGTGGGGTGATTTTGTGTATAAAAGTGTCAAAATTATGGGTTTGATCGTGGCATCCGCAGGGTTAGCTTATGTTGTAAAACAGGTAATGAATTACAAAGCACATCCCTCCGGGTGGCATAAAATAAAAGTAGAAGATGAAAAAAGAAAGGGCTCAAGGTATGGTTCAAACCCTGTCCGGTATTAACCGGAAAGCATACAGTTAGGGATTTAGTTGAAAAGAACTGAAATGTTATGTAAGTATAGGTTACATAATGTTTCAGTTTAGTATATTTCACTATCTTTTACTATCTTTTACTATCTTTTAAGGTTACTCCTTACTAAGAGGACAAAAGTACATATATCTGATCCAAATAGCGTATTTTCTACAGAAACTGCATTTACTAAATGATATGTTTTTTACATTTCTGCATCAGTCTGCAGATTATTATTAAATGAAGGTAAAATACGTTCATCATCGACAGGGTCGTGCATGACCCTAAACCATGATTGAGGCAAATAGGTGCTACAATAAGGGCAGTTAAACTCATTTAGTTTGTAAGAAGGTTTAATGTAAGGAGCACCCATAAGAATCCTTGACACCGCGCTAATTTCAAAAATGTCGATCATTAAAACCATTTTCTAATCAAAATTATTTTTTTCACTGGGTAGCTCAAAAACACTTATTCTATCTGATACATTTCTTTATTTTGAGTCTTAACACTTGCGTTTTTTAAATAAGCGATTGGGGAGTATCTTGTACTTACATATTTATAGAATATTCGCATATTTTTTACAGAGAATAAACTATGACACGAGACAAGGAATCCATAGCAGAAGAATTAAAATATTTGTATTACACATGGTTGACAACTCCAGTAGAGGACATATATGTTAGGGAGTTGAATGATGGCAGATATCAGGGAGCATCTTTAATGGCGGAATGGACTGGAGTGCTTACATCATATGAAATCAAACAGTTAGAGAAAAATGTGATTGAAGACCTGGAGAAAACCAGGAAAATGGAATCCAGATGAAATAAAAGAAAGTTAAGATATTGAGAAATTACGTGAACAAAGAACATTATTCATGTAGTGGACAAATCGGATATTTCTTTGGAGATGAATCATACTTAAGAAGTAAGTGCGGTATGATGTATGAATGGTTTGGATGCCAGGCAGCTTTTAAAGTAATAAGAATAAATAGTATAGGCATTGTCAAGGGTTGTGAATCCCAGTACTAATTAAATATCCAAAATTTAGGAGAAATTATCTCAAATTGGCAGGGGTTCGAAATGTGAGATATATTAAGCTTTAGTAGTATCCAGTAATTAATCTCAACCCGGTTTTATAAAAGAACATGTATTTCCTTTTAATACAACTAGTGTCGAATCAACAGTAAAATGTCGTATAAAATAGAATAAGATCACTCAGAATAATTTAACCTTTGAGGCTTGACTCGACACTAGAAGCTTTTAGTCTAATTTTTGTCGGAAATGTTTCACTTTATACTATAGTCAAGCAATAAATACTTATATGAACTATCCCAGTGGACTATCTTTAAAAGATGTCTTTTGTTTTCAGGATTTAGTTTTTAAATTGTATCAGTTACGTCAGGCCTATATTACTGAAAAATTTAATAATAACTTTGTGCCTAAAATCTGTTTCTAATTAGTAATCAAGAAACTCTTGATAATTTTATTTTTAACGTGAAATATTATACTTATAATCTTCATGATGCTAAAGGGAAAAAATTTATTGGTGTTGAAGTCGATGGACTTCGATATTCAGCCTACTTCAGATGAATGGAATATTTACGTTAAAGAGATATATGATTGGCTAGAATCATTTGTTGGTATCGTTAGAGAGTCTTAATTGTAAATGACATTGGATAAATTAAAAATGTATTTTGCTTCTGTAATAAACTAAATAGATTAAAACTATCGGATATCAAACAATTTCTGCTACTTTCTTTGCAGATGCTTTAAACACTTCTTTTGCTGCGGACTCAGTAAGCCCTGCCCCCATCGCAATTTTCAGGGCGCTTTCTTTTGTGATCAGGTTCTCCGGCTTATGTGTGTCAGTGTTTAGCAGAAGAGTAGCTCCGACTTCCAGAGCAAGCTTCGAAACATGGCCGTTAGTCCTGTTGTGACCGTTTCTGGCAGTTATCTCAAGGCAGACATCGTTCTCAGCTGCAGCCCTGGCGTCTTCTTCCGTAATCAGGCCTGGATGAGCCAGGATATCCACATACTCGCAGGTAGCGGAAACTGCGTTGGTTCCGGCTTCAACCGGCTCCGAAGTAGTTTCCCCATGCACGATAACAATTTCAGCACCCAGGTCTTTTGCTTTTTTAGCCAGTGGGGCGATCTTTCTTGGAGGCACGTGAGTCAGTTCGACTCCGGCCAGGATCCGGATATCCCACTCTTTTTCAAGGTACTTTGCTTTTCTTGCAGTTCCGATGAGCTGTTCGAGATTGGTGTAATCGGCATGGTCAGTGATTGCAATAGCTTTGTAGCCGTGGATAACCGCCCTCCTGATCAGTTCGCTGGGAACCATTTCCCCATCGCTGAAAATAGTATGAGTATGAAGATCAATCAAAAGATCACCATATTTTAAACTGGATAAATTTCCCACAATTTTAATTTTTTCCCCCTGTTATTTATTAAATTACCTGGTTATATACCTTGTTACGTGGATAATGTTTTTCATTATTAATCATAAAAATTCTTATCAACTAAATCTCTATATTCCTGTTGTGATTACTCGGGATTTTCGGATTTTCCGAGTCTTTCCACAACATCCGCGAACGCGAAATTAGGCTTCACGTCGGTAATTTTAATCCTGACTTTTTCACCGGGTTCAACACCCTTTACAAAGACAACGAACCCTTCAATGAGAACTGCCCCATCCCCATTCGAACCTAGTTTTTCAATATCAACAACGAATTCATTTCCTTTGCGGAGAGGAGCCGTAAGGAATTTCTTTCCGATAACGTAAATTTCCGCACTCTGAGATCTGGAGGCTTTCGGTGAATAAGCCGCTGTTCGGACAAAGTTTTCCTTGATCCGGCCCAGGTAGTCGTTATACATATCTCCCTGGAACACTTTGACCACAAAATTTCCTTTAGGTTTAAGAATCTTCTTTGCACATTCCAGTGCCGAGCTTGCAAGCTCAATTGAGCGTGCGTGGTCATATGACCAGTTTCCGGACAGGTTGGGAGCCGCATCACAAAGCACCACATCGACCCCTTTTGCCCCGACAACTTGAATAATCTTTTTTATTGTCGATTCTGCGTTTATGTCGCCTTGGATTGTTTCGACTCCTTCGATAGGTACGATTCTTTGCAGGTCCACACCGAGGACTTTGCCTCCGGAGAGTTCTTTTGCAACCTGCAGCCATCCTCCGGGAGCTGCGCCTAAATCGACAACCGAATCTCCTCGCTTGATAACATTATGTTTCTCATTAATCTGTTTAAGCTTAAAAGAGGCCCTTGACCGGTATCCTTCCTCTTTTGCCTGATGATAATAATAATCTCTTCTGTCTCTTGCCATTGTTACCTTCCCTGCACTGAAAGCTGATATAATTTGTGCAATACACATCGCTGCCAATACTAAAGGTTCTTAATATATAACCTAAAGTATCAAAATATCATTTACGATTCAACAGCCGTCTTAATACTCTTAAATTCGTCTACACTGAACAAAACGATAGAGAAAATTAATACAAAGACGGCACCCCAAACTGCTTTAACTCCAATAAATAAAGTGAGCAACCCACCCAAAATAGCTCCTGATACGAATGAAAGGTTTATAGTAGAAAATCGAATGGCTCGCAAAGCTGATTTATAGTCTTTTCTTGTGAATGCAATATAAGCTTCCTGTGTAGCTGACCGTAAATTTCCTGTGATCATAGTTGTATTATATGGAGAATCGACCAGCTTGCGAAATGAACATACCTGGACTGAAGCAACGAACGAAACGGCAACAGTTACAAAGATATCAGGTATATTGTAGGGTATGAAGCCTATGGCAAACAGGACTGCAGTTTCAAGAATTAAAACCGCTCGTTCAGAGTCCGGCACATATAAGCGCAGTGAAGGCTTTTTTATTATCTCGGCAACTAATACACCTATTATGAATGCCAGAATAGGAAGAGCATGAAACACTGCTTGATTCCAATCTCCGGTTGCAGCTTCTATACCCATTAACACGACATTTCCGGTTTGAGCATTGGCAAAAACTCCGCCTCTTCCTACAAATGTATAAGCATCCAGAAATCCCCCAACAATTGCAAGAAGTATCCCAAGTTTCACAGATTCGGAGGTTAAATTATGTACACGTATTTTTTCTTCGTTTTTTTGCATTTGCATCATATCACTTAAAATTCAAAGACCCCGGAAATAGAGAAGGGCCCATCTCATAATTAGATTTAGTATAATTATAGTTAGTATTTTATATTTAGTAGGTTATAGTATATTCTATTATATATAGAATTTCTTAAAGAAACCTGCGATAAGAAAAACATTCTTTTGGAATTGTTGTTAGTATATGAATCTATCCTAAAAGGGTTACAACTTCAATGCAGAACACTAAAACTTCCTCAACGCCCGAATGCTCACCTGTGAGCAGATATCGGGCGGTCACTGGCAAAAAAGAAGGAAAAGCGGCAGAATAATTTGATGTTTGCATGTCAGTACTTATCGGAAGCAACACCCACCATATACCATTTCCCGCCTGCAAGCCCTCTGCCTCCTGCACTATTAAATTCAGCTATTTCTAGCTTCCAGCGGTTTATCCTACATTTAGATTGCAATAAATGGATGAACTAATCCCACTTTTAAAAACCATT
>JAUPKV010000484.1 GCA_030837265.1 Methanobacteriota archaeon | reverse complement strand
CAATCAAAGTAATCACAGACAATCGCAACAATCGCAGACTAAGATCTAAGATTATTAATCAAATATATCATACAAGGATTTATAGAACTTATTTATTGGATCAAATATATTTCTATGCATTTTAAACAAAAAAAGAGATTTTTTACAAGTTGTTTACAATTTAAAAGATTAATATACGTTATTTTTTACTTGTAAAACTCTTTATTATTTATTTTTCTCTTTAGATATAAATTAATAAAAAATCAAGCTGATAAATCAAGCTGATATTAGATATAGGTCTTAAAAATCTTTTATTAGGAATACATTTTTTGATAATGGATACCTTTATACGTTCTGCCATACCTTTTACATTTAATTTCTTGCTAAATAAACGATAACAGCTAATGCAGCACCTAAAAGAGTTAAGAGATGAATCGGGCGCAGAAGGGTTATAAAGGACATGAGAAATATGAGCCGATGACATAAACCGGAAGAAGAAAAGAATGACTGGATTTAAGAGATTCATGAAAACATAAGGAAATTTTGGCTCTTCCTGCTTAGATTCGGGTGAAAACATGGAAAAGTATGATTATAGTGAACTTGGGCTTAAAGCCGGGCTTGAAATTCATCAGCAGCTGGATTCAAAGGAGAAGCTTTTCTGCAGGTGTCCGGCCCTGATAAGGAACATAGAAGACTCGAATTTTGAGTTTTTCAGGTATCTCAGGGCTACGGAAAGTGAGATGGGAGAGAAGGACAGGGCTGCGGTGGAACAAACCAAGATCAGAAGAGAGTATATTTATAAGGCTTACGACACAACATGCCTTATAGAAAACGATGAAGAGCCTCCGAGAGAACTTAATAAGGAAGCCCTGGATATTTCTCTTGAGATTGCTAAGCTTTTCCGCATGAAGCCCGTTGACCAGTTACATGTCATGAGAAAAATCGTGGTTGATGGATCGAACACGAGTGGGTTTCAGAGGACAGCCCTCCTTGCAGGCGATGGGTATATTGAAACTTCTGAAGGAAAATGTGGAATTGACAGTCTCTGTGTTGAAGAGGAGGCTGCTCAGAAAATAGAGGAATTCGGAGATTCGATTATATATTCTCTGGACAGACTGGGAATCCCTCTTGTAGAAATTGCAACTGCCCCGGATATCAAGTCCCCACGCCATGCTAGAGAAGTTGCAGAGCAAATCGGGATGATCCTCAGGTCTACAGGCAAGGTAAAAAGAGGGCTTGGGACTATCAGACAGGACGTGAATATCTCAATTGCCAGAGGTGCGAGAGTAGAGATCAAAGGTGTACAGGCCCTCGACCTTATAGAAGATATTGTCCGCAGGGAAGTTGAAAGGCAGCTTAACCTTCTTTTCATCAGGCAGGAACTTTTGGAGAGAAAGGCCTTTGCCTGTGAGGAGATATATGATGTCACAGCCCTATTCATTGATACAAAGTCAAAAGTCCTGCAAAAAGGTTTAAAGAAAGGCACGATTCTGGCTGCTCTTCTCAGAAAATTCAATGGCCTTGTAGGTAAGGAAATCCAGCCCGGAAGAAGATTAGGTACGGAGTTTTCAGACAGGGCTAAGACTTCAGGTGTGGGTGGGATTTTCCATACCGATGAACTTCCCAACTATGGAATAACTGAAAAGGAAGTCCAGGCTGTGAGAGATGCAATTGGTGCGACCCCGGATGATGCCTTTATAATGGTTGCCGACGAGCCTGAGAAAGCCTGGCTTGCAATTGAAGCCGTTATTAAAAGGGCAAAGGAGACTATTGAGGGAATTCCCGAAGAGACTCGAAAGGCGCTTCCGGATGGGAACACTTCCTATATGCGTCCTCTTCCTGGAGCTGCAAGGATGTATCCTGAAACTGATGTTCATCAAATAGGAATATCACAGGAATACTTTGATTTGATTGAAGTACCTGAACTTTTAACAGATAGGGCAAAGCGCTTTGCCGCAGAAAGCGGCCTTAATAAAGAGCTTGCTGAAAAAATAGCTTATTCAAGGTATCTCCCTCTATTCGAAAGCCTGATTGACATCTACAGCAATGATGAAAACGTAAACTCAACCCTGATAGCCAGGACCCTTGTAGGAATTGTTCCGGAGATTCGGAGAAATGGAGCTGAGACAGATAATCTTGATGATGAGCATTTCAAAGGTCTTTTCAAAGCTATTTCAAACCAGGAAATTGCAAAGGAAGCTATTCAAGACCTTTTGACTACTCTTACAAAAGAACCTGAGCTAACAGTTAAGGAAGTGATCTTAAAGCTTGGACTGAGCACTTTTGATCCGGAGGAAGTCGAAGATTTTATCAAAAAAATGGTCCGGCAAAAGGGTGACTTTATAAAACAGAAGGGGCCAGCAGCTCTTGGTCCACTTATGGGCATTGTCATGAAAGAATATAGAGGCACAGTAGATGGAAAAATCCTCAGTAATATGCTGAGAAAAGAAATTGATTCTTTTATTGACCAGGGGTAAAACCCTGCCCAATTATCTTGCTCATTAGAGAAGGGAAAATGATGAAATCCTTCTGGATCTTTCCACATAATATTCAAAGAGTCCCTTACCCCAGCTAAGAGCACTGGATTCTGAGCTCAGAATGTACTGTCCCTCAAATTTTCCTTTTTTATTGACAAGTCCGAGCAGCAATTTACTTTCCGTAACTGCTATACTTACGGGCATTTCAATATTTTCTTCAGTTTTCAAAAAAATAATAATATTTTCATGTGTAAGAAGTTCCTCTCCCTCACCATGAAAATCTTTGCTAAACTTTTCAAATGAATTTTTACTAAGAATAAGTTTTAACTTAACACCTTTTTCTGCGAGTTCAAGACAAAGAGGAGGAATAGAAGGATGAAAAGATGAGAAAAAAAGCATTGCTTCTTCGAATTTGTCGAATTGCCTGATCGACTCTGAAAAAAAACATGATAAATCATCGATTCCCCCAATCACCTGGCAGCATTTAAGCACTTCTATCCGTTTCAAAAAAGGAATAGGAATGCTGTCCAGCTTCCGTTGGCTCCAAAAATACTCATTTTCTTCGAATACACTAATTGCATTCAGCAGAGGCTGGGCCTTATTAACTAAAATATTACCAATAGTGGAAAGACGGCATATATCTCCCTCCAGAACAATTAACTCCTCTTCTTTTAGCTTTTTTATCTGAGGGAGCAGGGAAACTCTTGAAATCTGAAGCAGGTCAAGAACCTCATCAATACTCTTTGGTCCTTCTGCCAATAATAGAAGAAAATTTTTCCTTTTATCAGAAAATAGGAGGAGATTAATGAGTTCTAATTTCATTTGACCTGTTCCTTCAAATTAATTGTAAATTTTTCCTTTAAAGTGAGTGAGCATTTAAAAATATTATTAGCCTTAATATTAGTAAACAGATATAAGTATTGTCTTTAAAAAAAGACTAAAAAAGAGATAAATATGACAAAGGAATCCAGAGTTTACTTTGAAAATAACTTTTGGATCGACAGAAAAGTTAAAAATTTATATTTTT
>JAUPKV010000483.1 GCA_030837265.1 Methanobacteriota archaeon | reverse complement strand
TTTGGCTCTGCGGAAATTAATCCTTCATATAATCAGGCACTAACGTAAGGTTTTCCAACTTTTCAAATATTTTTAGGAGGATAAATATGGATGAGAAAATGAAAAGTATTGTAAGGGTTGTGACATACGATTATGAATCAGACTTTCCATTTGAGGTAATCCTACCATGACATGGTGACTTTGAATAGTAACCCAGAATATAGGGAGTGGTTCGCGACTTCTGGAGTTCCTATTTCAAATGTGCAAACATGCGATGTACAACGCACATCTCAGAAGAGAACTTAAAGGAGGTATAAAAATTTCAAACATATCTGAATAATTACCGAGATTAATGATTACCTAAAAAAGGTATTGGAGGTCTAAATTATTTATCAGCTCGGAAACCGCTGTTTCCAAACGCTTTTAATATGTAACGCGAACCGGAAACCGACCTCTTTTAATAGAATTTTTCAATCTCATGTTTTACTTCGTCAATAGAAAAACCTTGCCTTACAAGGGGCTTTTCCTGAATCGCCGGTACACCTTCCTCAAGCATCTTTCTTTCGTTTTTATAAAAGATGCCGTTTGGAATCTTATCTCCCCATTCCAGAGACTTTTCGAATGCTTTTATACGGTTGGTGGGGTCATATTCTGCTTCAAGTTTGTAGACTCTATCCCGATACCACTTGAAAGTGTTTATCTTGTTGAAGGTAACACAGGGCTGAAGAATGTCGAGAAGAGCAAAGCCTTTGTGTGTTATAGCCGCCTTCATAAGATCTTTAAGGTAATTCTGGTCCCCTGAAAAACCCCGGGCTACAAAACTGCAGTCTTGAGAAATTGCCAGAGCCAGAGGGTTCATTTGTTCTGAAAGGACACCATAAGGCTGGATTTTTGTATGTGTCCCCTCAGCCGTGGTAGGAGATGCCTGCCCTTTTGTCAGTCCGTAAATCTGGTTGTTGTGCACGAACAGAGAAATATTCGGGTTCCGGCGGATTGCATGAAGGAAATGGTTTCCGCCTTCTCCATAGCAATCCCCATCTCCTGCAACCGCAATTACATGCAAAGAGTTATTGGCAAGTCTTATTGCAGTGGCAACAGGTAGGGTTCTTCCATGCAACCCATTAAATGTATGGCATTTAAGATAGTGGGGCAGCTTTCCAGCCTGCCCTATCCCGGAGACTACAAGCACTTCCCACGGCTCGATGTCGAGCTCTACAAGTACTTGCTTGAGAGTCGCAAGAATATTGAAATCCCCGCATCCCGGGCACCAGGCCGGAACCTGACCGTTGTAATCTTCAGATGTAGGCATGCAATTCCTCCTTGAGGTTTTCAATAGTAAAAGGTCTCCCATCGTACCTGGAAATCTGATGGGAAAATTCAAACCCTGTTTCCGCCCTCATTAACCACGCAAACTGTCCGCTAGCATTATTTTCTATGCAGATGCTAATGTCTGCATTCCTAAGAAGTTCGATGTAATCGAACTTATCCCTCTCCGGAACAGGATAAATCTGACTGAAATGCAGCATTGCAACCTTCTGTTCCTTAGGGAAAGTATCAACTACCTCTTTTATCACTCCGTAGGTAGAACCGTGTCCTACGAGCACGATTTTGGGAGACGAATCTCCGTAAAGAAGCGGAGCCTCGATCTCTTTCCTTATTAGCGGCATTTTTTTGAATAACCTTTTTTGAACCATTTTGATACGAGTTTCGCCGTCCTCTATAATGTGTCCCTCTTCGTCATGCTCATCGCTGTCCGCCACAACCAGGTGTTTTCCGGATTCCCCTGGAACCGCAAGAGGAGAGATCCCTGTATCAGTGTATCTGAAACGTTTGTATTCCTGAACACCTTCAAGATCCTTTTGCCTTAGCCGGTAATCTTTATAGATCAGGCGTTCAAGATCGAAATGTTCATATGTCCACTCGGTATCCACAAGATACTGGTCTGACTGAATGAAAACAGGAATCTGGTACTTTTCTGCAAGTTCAAAAGCTTTATTGGTGAGGTAAAAAGCCTGTTCAGGGGTTCCTGGCTCAAAGATTACTCTTGGAAACTCCCCATGCGCCGCATGAAGCACGAAAAGCAAGTCTGCTTGTTCTGTACGCGTAGGCAAGCCGGTTGCAGGTCCTGGACGCTGCATTTCTGCAATAACGATGGGAGTCTCGGTCATTCCTGCCAGAGAAAGCCCTTCTACCATCAGGGCAAATCCCCCGCCCGAACTTCCGGTCATCGCCCTCACGCCTGCAAAAGAGGCTCCTAAGGCCATATTGATAGCTGAAATCTCGTCTTCCGCCTGCTCAACGACCAGGTTGTGCTCTTGAGCTCTGGAAGCCATATAATCCAGAATTCCTGTTGAAGGCGTCATAGGGTAACCGGAATAAAATTTAAGACCTGACATGACGGCTCCCATCCCGAGTGCATGAACTCCGTCAATAAGCATGAGCCTTTTATATTCGGGTTCGCGAATTCCGAAAGCTTCGCAGCGGGAACAGTTTTTACGAGCATAATTGTACCCCGCTTCTGCGCAGGCAATGTTTTCCTGAATTACTTCTGCTCCTTTATCTTTGAATGCTTTTCTAAGCACATTCCTGAAGGCTTCAAGCCCAAGATCAAGCAGTCCGAGTACTGCTCCAGTTGCCACCGTGTTTGCCATAACACTTTTCTTTCCGACATCAAGGGCTATTTTCCTGAAAGGAATATCTATAAACTCAGGTTCTTCAAATTTCCTTTTGGCAATTTCCGAATCATATAGAATAAATCCTTCGTTTCTCACATTTTTTCTATGAATTTCTATTGTATTTAAGTCAAGAGCCAGAAGAATATCGACCATCTCTCTGGAGGCAGATATTTCCCTGTCAGAAAACCGAATCTGGTAGAAATTGTGCCCACCGCGTACCCTGGACATATAATCCTGGTGCGTAAATACATGAAATCCTATCTTGGAAAAGACCTGTCCAAGAGCTCCTCCTACTGTCGCTAGCCCCTGCCCTGCTTCTCCTCCTGCTCGAAGTGTAAAGTCCAAGAGATTTTGCCCCCTAAATTTCTTTATAATTTATGCTTTTCCTAATAAATATTTTATTTATATTTCATTTATGTTAATATAACTTAAATGTCTACAAATAATTTATATGTTCGGATCTAATACATTTAATTAGTACAGAGCAAAGTTTACAGACAGCTTTAAAATAATCATATCAAAACAGATCTCTTTCAGGTAATAAAAAGCCCATTCGGACGGGAACCTTAGTAGTGAAAAACATACAGAACCTTAGTATTGAAAAACACACTATAGATCGTAGAAACATTGCCTTTAATGTATCTCCCACACCATATATCTAAATCGAGGCAATGAGCGCCATGAGATGCCTATCTAAAATAATAAGAAAAAAACATGAAGCCTATTAAGTATGAATTGATAGCATCAGGACAAAACGCTCCTTACTCTGGCCATGAAATTTTAATTTATACTCTACAAATTTAAGGCTCTGAAATTAGATACTATAAATTAATATAGCTTATCTTTCAATTAATCCGGTTCAAGGGGGTTCATCAATCATGTCATTTTTTAATGATCGGACAGATGCAGGGAAAATACTCTCAGAAAGACTTTCCGAATATGCAAACCGTGAAGATGTACTTATACTGGCACTTCCGCGTGGAGGAGTTCCGGTAGCTTTTGAAGTTGCTAAGGAATTGAATTTAAAAATGGACATTTTTATAGTAAGAAAGTTAGGTGTGCCAGGAAATGAAGAACTGGCAATGGGGGCAATCGCTTCTGGCAACATTCGCGTATTGAACGAAGACGTAATAAGATCATTCCGTATACCTCAGAAAGCAATTGACGAAGCAACTGCGAATGAACTTGAAGAATTGGAACGCAGAGAACGTATCTATCGCAAGAACCGACCGGTGCCAAAGATCAGCGGTTCGACTGTGATTTTGATAGACGATGGGCTTGCAACAGGAGCAACCATGCGTGCAGCTGTTGCTGCTGTAAAAACTAAGAATCCGGCAAAGGTAATTATAGCAGTCCCTGTCGCAGCACCCGACACATGTAGCGACTTTGGGAGTGAGGTAGATGAGGTAATGTGTGTTGCTACCCCGGAACCATTTTATGGTGTTGGAGCCTGGTATGAGGATTTCAGTCAAACTACAGACAAGGAAGTTTGTGACCTCTTAGACAAAGCAACAAAAATTAAACCTGAATCCCGTTAGCCCAGTCAGGTTAACGTGTACATCAGACTTGAATTTTCAGACAATTTTAGTGAAAATGCATTACTGTTCACATGATGCGATGCTAACTTATACCATGCGCCTGAATCTATTTGGTGGGGAAATGCATCTTCCTATTATGGTTCTGCTTACTTGAAAGTGGGGGGTAATATGAGAGAATTATCAGATATGGGAAAAGAAAGTATCGAAGTTCGAATTCCAATTGGGCCTATATATCTAAATGGAAACCTGGATATTCCTGAAGGAGCCAGGGGATTTGTTGTTTTTGTACACGGCAGTGGCAGCAGCCGTTTTAGCCCGCGAAACCAGTACGTTGCGCAAGAAATGCAGAAAGATGGTCTTGGAATTCTTTTATTCGATCTCTTGACGGAAGAAGAAGAAGAAATCGACATGCTAACACGTAGCTTCCGTTTTGATATAGATCTGCTTTCAAAACGCCTTGTTGATGTAACCAGATGGTTATTAAACAGGCCGGACACTAAAGGGCTTAATCTGGGTTATTTTGGTGCCAGTACGGGGGCTGCAGCTGCGCTAATAGCTGCAAGAGAACTCAAGGAGGTTGTAAAAGCCGTTGTTTCCAGGGGAGGAAGGCCTGATCTTGCTGGAGAAGGCTTAATGTATGTCGAGGCACCTACACTTTTTATTGTAGGTGGGGATGATACCGAAGTAATAGAACTCAATCAGTGGGCTTTAGAAAGAATGGTCCTTGCGGAAAAGGAACTTAAGATTGTTCCTGGTGCAACTCATCTTTTTGAAGAGCAGGGAGCTTTAGAAAAAGTGGCTCGTTTAGCTGGAGACTGGTTTATAAGATTTCTTGGTAAATAAGGAAATATGGTTTATCCATGGGGAAATGGAGTGAAGAAAGGTCACAAAATAAATTTGAGGTTTCAAGTTTTATGCCCCGGAGCTCTAAACAGGATGATGAATTCTGTTCCATGATTCCTTTTAAGTTCAACGCAGCCATCTATCTGTTCCACGAGAGCATTCACAAGCTGAAGACCTAGTGTATCAGGGTTTTTGAGATCAATTTCCTCTGGAACTCCTACTCCATTGTCCGCAAAAATTAACTTATAAGGTTGACCACTATTGGAGCTATTCAGGGAGTTTTTAGAGTCATTTTCTTTTGAGTTTTCACTTCCATTAGACTCTGTTCCTGTATTTTCCCTGGTCAGTGAGATACGAATCTCTCCTTCAGCTCCTGTCGGGAAAGCATATTTGATCGAGTTTGTAAACAGTTCATTTACTATAATACCCAGAGAAACTGCAGTATCAACCCACAGAAAAACGCTGCTTAAATCAAGACTTATTCGAATTCTGCTGTTCTCAATACCATATGTTTTGAGAAGATCTTCTATTAATTTTTGAAGATATGAGGCGAAATCAAGGGAATCCAGTTTTCCAGTTTCGTAAAGTTCCTGGTGAATAAGAGATATAGAGAAAATGCGGCTCTCACTTTCCTTATAAGCTTCAACCACTCTTTTGTCTCTAAACTTTTCGGCCTGAAGGTCTAGCAGAGAGGAGACTATCTGCAGATTGTTTTTAATTCTGTGATGGATCTATTTTTTTCTTAACTGTTCAGCTTTTTCCTTTTCCGTTATATCTCTGCAGGTCTCCAGTACTCCTATAACCTTTCCATTCTC
>JAUPKV010000482.1 GCA_030837265.1 Methanobacteriota archaeon | reverse complement strand
TGTTTATCGTACGGCAAGAGAACACTTCGTAGCAGTTTTTGAAAATATTACGGATAACAAGAGGGTAGTTGGTGCACTGATTGAGACATACGAGAAGATTCAGGTGCAATCCGAGGAGTTACATGTTGCAAACGAGGAGTTGCGGGTTCAGTCTGAAGAACTTATAGAAGCTAATAAGTTGCTTCAAGAAAGAGAGACCGGATTCCGTACATTGGCTGAAAATTCTCCAGATTTAATCGCTCGCTTTGATAAACAAAATCGCTGTACATATGCTAATCCAGCTATCACAAAAATTTATGGCATTCCATTAATTGCAGAATTTTATGGTTTGTCTGTAAATGAATTCGTTAATAAATTTGATTCCAAGTTGCGAATAGATCCAGAGATAGCTAAATTTTCAGAAAAACAACGTGAAAAAGTTTTAGCTACAGGCAAGCCCGATGCAACCGAATTCCATTATACCTCGGTTCAAGGAAAAGAATATTACTTTGATACGCAAATAGTACCGGAGTTTACTGAAGGTAAAGTAACTTCTGTCCTTGTTGTTTCCAGAGATATTACAACTTTAAAAGAATATGAAGCTAAGTTGAAAGAGACACTCGATAATTTGGAAAAATTAGTCAAAGAACGAACATCTGAACTGGAAGAAGCTTATAAAAGCTTAAAAGAAAGTGAAAATGGACTTGCAGAAGCTCAAAGGACATCTCGTATTGGAAACTTTGATAGGAATATTATAACTAATAAATTATACATATCTGATGAAGTTTATCGATTATTTGGTTGTAAACCTCAAGAATTTGGAGTAACTCATAATAAATTTTTAAGTTATGTACACCCTTACGACCGAGAATTTGTAGGAAATTTCTTTAAAAGTGCTTTAAACGAAAAAACCACCAACATAGATTTTCGAATTATATTGGCTAATGGTGAAGAACGTGCAGCTCATGCACAGAAGGAAGTTATTTTTAATGAAGAAAATATCCCTGTTCGAATAAGAGGGACAATACAGGATATTACTGAGCGCAAAAAAGCAGAAGAGAAAATCAAGAACTTGGCGAATGTTGTAGAATCGTCAGGTGATGCTATTATAACTATTTCTCTTGATGGTATTATCTCCAGCTGGAACAAGGGAGCAGAGCATATTTATGGTTATTCAGCTGAAGAAATTCTGGGAAAAAATTTATCGATACTTGAACCAGATAACCTTAAAGGAGAAATAAAACAGTTTTTTGAAAAGATTAAACGGGATAAAAAGACCCAGCACACCGACACTTCACGGCTAAAAAAGAATGGCACAATTATAAATGTTTCAGTAACTCTTTCACCTGTTTTCGATGAATCTGGAGGGCTTGCGGCCATTTCAGCTATTGTAAAAGACATTACTGAAAATATAAAGGCTAAAGAAGCCCTCAGGTTATCAAATATTTATAATCGTAGTTTGATTGAAGCCAGCTTAGACCCTTTAGTAACCATTGGACATGATGGCAAAATTACTGATTTAAATACTTCTACAGAACTTGCCACCGGTTATTCACGAGATGAAATGATTGGTACTGACTTTGCGAACTATTTCACTGAGCCTGAGAAAGCCGAGAAAGTGTATCAAGAAATATTCAAAGAAGGATTTGTTTCTGACTATGCGCTTGAAATCCTGCATAGGAATGGAAGTATAAAACCTGTTTTATACAACGCTTCAGTTTATAATGATGAATCTGGTAAGGTCATTGGTATCTTTGCCGCGGCTCGTGATATTACAGAGCGTAGAAGAGCAGAAGAAAAGTTAAAATTGAAATTGGAAGAACTTGCCCGCTCAAATGCAGAATTAGAACAATTTGCTTATGTATCATCTCATGACTTACAAGAGCCCTTAAGAATGATATCAAGTTATTTGCAGCTTTTACAAAGAAGATATCAAGGTAAACTTGATGAAAAAGCTGATAAATACATATACTTTGCAGTTGACGGGGCTTCGCGTATGCAAAACCTGATAAACGACCTTTTAGAATTCTCTCGAGTTACTACAAAAGCTGGAGAACCTGAACTTATAGATTCTGAATTCACTTTGAATCAGGTTCTATCCAGTTTAGAATTATATATAAAAGAAAATAAAGCTACAGTATCTCATGATTCTTTACCTAAGGTAATTGCAGATAACACCCAGCTGGGGCAGGTATTTCAGAACCTAATCGCCAACGGGATCAAATTCCACAGTGAAGAGACACCTAAAATCCATATTTCCGCAGAGAGAAAAGCTGGTGAATGGGTATTCTCAGTGCAGGATAATGGAATTGGAATTGATCCAAATTATTCTGAGAAAATATTTGAAGTTTTTAAAAGGCTTCATAAAAAGGAAGAATACCCTGGAACTGGAATCGGTCTTGCAATTTGTAAGAAAATTATTGAGCGACATGGCGGGCGTATATGGGTAGAGTCGGAATTCGGTAAAGGTTCAACCTTTTATTTTACTTCACATCTTAAAACTGAAAATAGTAGCATTAAACCATTAAATATCTTAAGTACAATTTCAAACAAAGATGGATAATGCATTTGATTTCATATATCGAATGCGTAAGTTTCACCGAAAAAGTATACTTGAATTTCGAGAAAAATTTACGGTGAAAATTTTAAAGTTAACGTTGTTTATTATCCAATTGTGGAACGATTTGAATTTTAAGACAGCTTTTTTTACATTTATTCTTGAATGTTATTTTTTTTAGAAATATTTTTTGGAGAGATTGAAACATAAGCATATATATCATACAGACATTACATTTATTGGAGGAAGAGATATGGCTGAACCATTAGCTTATTCTGTAGGTATGTGGACCACCAAAAGTGATCAAAGTGATGCTTTCGTAAAGATTTGGGAAGATATGGCTCATTATGTCATAAAAAACATTAAAGGCGGTATTGATTTTACGTTAACGCAAGACGCAGATCAATCTATTTTTTTTGTTTCGTTTGGTCGCTGGGAAAGTGCCGATGTATTTAAAATCTGGTTAGAGTCGCCAGAATTTGAAAGCTATATGAATCAGATAAAACCACTTTGTGATGATGTAAAAATAAGAACAACGAAAGGTGTATTTGGTATCAAGGGGAATATTGCACTAACATCATGAACGAAATGGCTCAAAAATGAGCCTTATTATTTTTATCAAGGTGTTGATTTTCTTACACCATCATTGTTGGTGATTAATTTTGGGGTTCCACCTTTTTCTTATGAATATCTGATATGGTATCATTTTCAGTCCTTCGTTTCACTAGTAACGTATTTTTTAATTTTAAGACAGCCTCTAAAGGGCATTCATGGTCATTCAGGTTCAGGCATGAGAGGATGCGGTAATATGGTCGAAAAGATAGCTAAAAGCAAAGAGAAATTCAAGAAATCAAAAGAAGAACAGCCGCATACAGCGGAAGAAATCCTCGTAATTAAACCTCTTGCTCCGGACACAGATTCAAAAAAATCCTTTACAGCGGACTTTCCCATCGTGGGGATAGGCGCATCAGCTGGTGGGCTTGCTGCATTCGAAAATTTCTTTTCAGCTATTTCCGACGACACCGATCCTGGCACGGCTTTTGTTGTGATCCAGCATCTGGATCCAAGCCACAAGAGCATGCTCACCGACCTGATTGGGCGTTATACACGGATGCCTGTTTTCGAGGTAAAAGACGGAATGGTTGTCCAGCCAAATTGCGTCTATGTCATTCCGCCTAACCGCGAGATGATTCTTGAGTCTGGTACGCTACAGATACAGGAACCTGTCGAGTCGCGTGGTCCTCGCTTGCCGATCAATTTGTTCTTCAGATCTTTGGCTCTGAGTAAGCTAGAGTTGAGCATTGGCATTATACTCTCAGGTACTGGTGAAGACGGTACACTGGGGGCTCATGCGATCAAGGATGCAGGTGGCATGGTGATGGTACAGAGCCCCGAATCCAGCGAGTACGATGGCATGCCACGCAGCGCCATAGCCGCAGATCTGGCAGACTACATCTTATCACCAGCTGAGATGCCAGCCCAGCTCACTGCCTATGTAAATCAAGTATTTGGAAAAATACCTCATGTTGCTCCCAGGGCCGAAGACGCCATGATAAAAATATTCAATCTTATACGCACCAGGACTGGTCACGACTTTTCCGATTACAAGCAGAACACCATCAACCGCCGTGTCGAACGGCGTATGGCCATCACAAATGTCAATAGTTTGGATGAGTATGTGCTTTATTTACAGCAAAAACCTGTGGAGGTAGATGCACTCTTTCAAGACCTTATAATTGGTGTCACCAGTTTCTTCCGCAATCCTACGGCTTTTGAGGCACTCAAAGAAAAAGTCATCCCAAATCTCTTTACCGGCAAACATCCCGACCCAACGATACGGATCTGGGTTCCTGGCTGCTCCACAGGTGAGGAGGCTTACTCCATCGGC
>JAUPKV010000481.1 GCA_030837265.1 Methanobacteriota archaeon | reverse complement strand
TCCCCTCAATTGGACGATGCAACTTAATTTTTACATCTCCAATTTTAGAGATACTTAATATATTATCATTTAGTTCAATTCCAGATTGAGTATAAGTAATACTGTCATATCTTCCGTATCCCTTGAATCTCGGATAACCTGGTGTTTCTCCGGTTTTAATTCTTCTGAAAAAGGCTTGAAAAGCAAGATCGACTCTTTTGATTACGTCTTGTAGCACTTGAGAGTGAACAGTTTTGAGTTCTGGTTTGTCTTGTTTCCAGATGGGAATCATCTTTTTAGAGTCATAATAATTGATGTTCTTTTGTTCTGTTTCCCAATCATTTTTTCTTTATGCAAGCGTTTGATTATAAGTCCATCTACAAAGCTCAAGAGTACGATTAAGATTTTTCATTTGAGATTTTGTTGGATAAAGCCTATAATGAAACGTTTGCATTGAGTTATTTCACCTTTTGGGTTTCAATATACATCTGAATTACTGCTTTTGTTGTATCTCCGCAAGTTCCAACGTAATAAGAAGGATTCCAAAGATGCCCATTCCATAGTTGATTTTTGATTTCAGGATGCATTTCAAAGAGTTTCTTTGCTGTAATTCCTTTGAAAATCTTCACAATATTAGCAGGACAAAACTTTGGATGCATCGTTATAAAAAGATGAACGTGATCTGGCATAACTTCTTGAGTGACAAGAGTTACACCTTTTTCTTTTGCAATTTGTTCATGGAGAATTTTTAAATCATCTGCAACTTTTTCAGAAAGGACATTTCTTCGGTATTTTGTAGACCATACGAAATGATAATGTACGCTATATACACAACCTCTTGAAGTCTCCCAATGTTGTTTTTTTGTCATACCTATATATACATATGGTCACCATTGTATATCAAGATTATCAAAATCAACAACGACAGAATGTTTGGAAGTTGACGGTCTGTATCCCGCCATTGAAATGACGGGGATTAGACCTTATTTGTCCTAAAAGAAAGCGAAGAACGTCTTGAAGAAGCACAAAAAATGGTTCACATCGGAAACATAGAATGGAATCTCATAACAGGTGAAGTATACTGGTCTAATGAGATGTATAATATTTTTAAACATGACTCACAAGAACCGGGTTTAACTTATGACGAATTTTTAGATTATGTGTATCCGGAAGATAGACATAGGGTATATATCTCAATTAAAAAAGCTTTAAGCGGAGAATCAGTTGCAGGTGACTATTCAATAATTTTGGATAACGGAGAAGAACGCAAAATTTATTCACATTTAAAAACTGTTTTTAATGAAAAAGGCATCCCTACTCAAATTAAAGGAACATTTCAGGACATTACAGAACTTAAAAAGTCTGAAGAAGAAATTAGGAACTTAGCCAAAATTGTAGAATCATCATACGATGCTATTATGACTATATCCCTTGAAGGCTATATTATAAGCTGGAACAGAAGTGCAGAGCAAGTTTATGGTTATTCACAGGAAGAAATCTTAGGTAAGCCCGTTTCTTTTGTGGCTCCATCCCATTTAAGTGATGAGACAAAAAAATTAATTGACAGAATTATGCAGGGAGAAAATGTTTATAATTATGAGACAGTACGGGTTAGGAAAGATGGGAAGCTAATAAATATATCGATAACTCTTTCTCCGGTGTATGATTTCCATGGAAAGATAACTGCTGCCTCAGCTATTTCCCGAGATATCACCGAAAAAAAAGAATCTGAAGAAAAACTTCGTGAGAGTGAAGAAAAATATCGAAACATCGTTGAGACCGCTAATGAAGGAATAGTGATAATTAACGAAGAGCTTAAAGTAAGCTACGTTAATCAAAAAATGTCGGACATGGTCGGACATAGTATAAAAGATTGTCTTAGCAAACCTATTTTGGACTTCGTTAGCGAAGATGATAGAGATACTATCAGAAATAAATTAAGAAGTAGATCGCAAGACATATCTGAGAACTATGAATTTAAATTATTGCGTAAAGACGGCTCACACTTGTGGGTGATTTCAAGTGCAAAATCTCTTTTTGATGAGGAGGGTAAGTTTATAGGTTCTCTCAGTATGCTTACGGATATTACCAAGAAAAAAGAAGCAGAAATAGAGCTTAAAAATATCGAAATAGCTCAAAAAAAGGAAATCCACCACAGAATTAAGAATAACCTTCAGGTAATCTCATCACTCCTTGACCTGCAAGCCGATAAGTTCAGAAACAGAAAGAAAATAAAAAATTCAGAGGTCCTTGAAGCCTTCAAGGAAAGCCAGGACCGAGTAATTTCAATGGCTTTGATACATGAAGAACTACATAGAGGCGATGGATTTGAAAAGATAAGCTTCTCTCCTTATGTTGAAGAACTGGCTGGGAACATTTTGAAGACTTATAGGCTAGGAACCAAGAATATCAGTTTAAAGCTTAGTCTTGAAAATAATGTATTTTTGGATATGGATGTTGCAGTTCCTTTGGGAATGATAATTAATGAACTTGTTTCTAATTCCTTTAAACACGCTTTTAAGGGTAGAAACGAAGGAAAAATAGAAATTAAACTTTATAAAGAAGCAATTCAGTCAAATTTTAAAAGTATTGGCGAAAACGGTACTGAAACTACTTTTGTTTTGACAATTTTGGACAACGGTATAGGCATACCTGCAAACCTTGATATTGAAGAGCTTGATAGTCTGGGACTTCAACTGGTAACCTCCCTTATTACTCAGGTTGATGGTGAACTTGAAATTAAAAGGAATAAAGGAACAGAATTTATTTTAAGATTTACTGTGAAAGACAAAAATAATAAGATGTCACCGCATGAATAGTATTTTGATGTCAAACAAGATGATTATAAAAGGTAATCCTAATATCCCCAATATTGCTCTGACCTTTGATGATGGTCCGAGTAGAATAACCCCATACGTTCTTGATGTGCTTCGAAAGTATGGAGCTAAAGCTACTTTTTTTTGCCTTGGTTACTGTATTGACAAAAATATTGTTGCTCAAGATTATACAGGCAAATACATAACGGGCAGCGACGTTGTCAAACGTGCAAATGATGAAGGCCATCTCATAGCCATTCATTCTTATGATCATCTAGCTCTTACCAGACTTACAGATGAAGAAATCTTTAATAATCAATTGTCCAGGACCAAAAAAATAATCACTAATTTGATCGGAAAAACCCCTGTTTACTTTCGTCCTCCATATGGCAGTATTAATGATAGAGTTAAAAATATAACAAAAGCGTTAGATCTCGATACCGTGTTATGGAACTGTCGCTCAGCAGATAGTTCCACCCAACCTGTAAATATTCTTGATGGACCTTTAATATACAGGTATAGTCCGAAAGATATTTACAACAACATAATGAAAGATACGGAAAATGGGTCGATAATTTTATGTCACGACGGACATAGTGGAATTCATGAGGCAAATTCCGGGGTCATATCAGCTCTAGACCTAGCAATCCCGGAATTACAACGAAAGGGATTTAATTTCGTAACCATAGATGATTTACTGGCAACTGGGGATTATGTAATACAGGATTAAAAAGAAATTTCTTTTCTAATCCCTTTTTGTAGAAAAACAGTAATATAACGTACTATAACATACTGTAACATACTATAAAGCACTATAACATACTATAAAGCACTTTAACATATTCTAAAGCACTTTAACATATTCTAAAGCACTATAACGTACTGATAACCTGATCGCCCGACCGATGAGCAATGAAGATAAACGGAATAGATTCTTACTTTAACTAAATTATCGATTGTAGATTCTTGAAAAGTTAAAATAAACTCCATATTTACTTCTTTTCTGAGATCTCTACTTGAAGTTTTAGAAAATGAGCTATCCCTACTTCATGCGGATTACACAGGTGCAGGTCTGTCATTTGAATGGTCTTGCCACCTATTCTGAAAACATGTTCTTGTGTGCCAAGAGTGTATCTCGCAGATGGGACCAACTTGTCAAGCGGTGCGTTTGCTATCTCGAGTTTAATGCCGGAATAGATCAGTTTACAGTTCCTGCATTGATAGATCGGTGTTATTATCATGTAAAAATATTACTAGTGTTGGTATATAAAAATCCATTGCTATTTGAAAAATACCGGTCCTTCTGACAGGTCGGAAGGTGTCGAGATTTTGAAGCCTGATAACACCAAAGGTACCTTGGAGAAAAGATATAGATACCAGGTGAGTAAAGTAGGGAAGAATTCTAGTATTAACACATGAAGAATTAACACATGAGAAAGGTGCGAGGTTGACAGATATACCGATTACATGTAACCAGATAATTCGCGACTTAAATCAAATTCAGCGGAGTATACACCGTACTCCAGAGCATGTTTCGATTCGCGAAATCACAAGAATAATAAATCAAATAGAAAAACTGTATGATAAATCAATTACTTATCCTCTATACGATGCCATTGTACTGCTAGAGCAATGTGGTCGTTATGATGAAAGAATAGGCATTTTTCTTAATACAATGACTGGTTTGCTGGTCAAGAAGCTGGAATCGAGGATAAAGTGAAGTACTTTCTGTACATTTTAACATAAAATAAAGAATTAATGAGATAAAATGCTAGATCTGGTTGATGCCTATACACTTGTTTTGCATGGTATTCCAATAGAGGAGATTCCAGTCTCGGAACACTATGCAACCATTATCAAAAGATTCAGACCTTTTGAGACCTGGAAAGAGTCTGTAGAAGAAATATCCAGAATTTCCCGACTTCGTAAGAATTACGTATTGAAATTAAAAAAAGCGTATCAGGATAACGCAAATGGTTTTCCTTTCGGGATTAACTTACCAAAAAGTAAGAGGCTCCCAAGGAGGAAACAACCTGAGAAAATAGTCAGACCCAGATGGCATAACCAGACCGATCTTAGTAAAAGACTTGGCTTATCAACTCAAATCATAGATAAGCGATTGATTGAAGTAGAGTTGAAAGATCCCGTAACTGAGAAAGCAACACAAAAAGCAATCGATGAAGACTATGCTAAGATAGTATATAAAAGAAAAAGGGGTCAGAAAGCTAATAGGCAAGCAAATATAGTAGCTTACTACATTTGGAATATTGAAAAAGTACTTCCTTTATTAATGAGGTAAAAAAGACATTTGGGACGGCAATACGGAAAACAGATTTCGGATAGTTGGTGAAATCATAAAGCAAGCCAGAAAAAGGGTAGGTGAGTATCCTATTCTGCAAAAATTAATGAAAAGATCAATGGCAAGCCCTGATCCGCCTTTTTTGTGTAATCTGCCTCATCGGAAAAGCATCCCCTTAAATGTTACTGCGGAAGAATATCTCAAAAAATACAAATTATTTAAAAAGTTTACATTAAGCTTCACTGATATTTCCTCAGAGAGACAGTGCTTCTTTATGCGATTAGTCAAATTTACCTTTTAAGGTCACCCTGTTTCATTATTATGTCGATGCAACTCAAAATACAACACTAGTGGCAGTCCCTTTGAGGTCTATAACCTCATAGGATTGCACTGCTCCTTTAACAAGACGAGGCCCACCGATAGTAGTTTTGCTTGTTGTCCGGATCGCAATGGTCTTAAATTCTCGTGTAGAACCATCAAGGTTGATTGCAGGCAATAGCAATGTTAGTGTTGTAACACGGAGGTCAGGCACACTCTCTAAGGTCACTGTAACAATCGTACTTATCTCCGTTTTTTGTGTACGAATCGCGTCTCCTTTGAAGCTATGTGTTCCTTTCGAGTCTTTATAGGTAAACAGAGGTTGACCTGCGATGCTGCTTGTCGAATAGCTTATTTGTACATCCTTAAACTTAGGCCCGATTCCTTGCAAAGAGAACAGGTTTGGCTCATTATATTGATATTGACTAATGGATTTTGTTCCTGTTATCTGGCTTGATGAAGCCGGCTCGGCAACTGCGGACGCAATTGTCAATGAAACTACAAAAAGGACTGCCAGTAAAATTCCCGGTGTCTTTTTGCGTAATTCAAATATTTGATTTTTCATATTCCCCTCTCCAAATTTTAATTAAAATTCGATCTAATTCTGGTACTTTTTTCTTTTATCCGTAGACATAAAGGAGATATAATTTCCCTTAGATTTGAATTTTTACATTCTGATGAACTTCCCTATGAAGAAACTATTTTTCTAGTGAAACCCTCCAAACCGCCTGGACTTAACCTCCAAGTTTCTCATCACCGTGATCGGCTTCTAGCTTCGATTTTGCCTGCTCTTACAGAAACGCAAGAAGATCTCCTAGAAGCATAAGCTTATTAGGAATCAAAGGTGGCGGAGTTGGCTCAACCGGCATTGTGAGATCGGATTTTCCTTCTTTATTTCACTCTGCTTCTCAGCAACTTTAATCGCTTTGGCGGTTCCTTCTACTAAAGGACCTTCATTAGTTCCTGAAAAGAGATTTTTACCATTTTGGTCAATGACCGTCTCTGCATGAGCTATTATCTCATTATTATGTTTGAGAGTGTAGCGCCATCCGGTTTGGCTGAGTTCCTTTCTTTTCGTTCTTTAACTAAATCGGAAAGCAGTGCAAAGCTATAAAAGAGTTTAAAGACCCAGTTCAAAATTGGGGCGTACTTAATAAATGGAGAAACTTTTAATATATTATTAAGACCATATCGGTATGATTATTTTCAAATTATTTTTCTTGAACTAATAGATAAAGGTAGTATTTGTATGAGAGAATCAGTTCGAAAAGTCGGGCTTTTAGGCGCAGGCCTCTGGGCAATGACAGAAGAAAAAATAAATGAATTGGTAAAGGACCTTGATAAGGGAGATATCAGCAAAGAGGATGGAAAAAAAGCTATCCAGGAGCTGATTGAGGAAAGCAAAAAACAGACATTATCCCTTGAAAAGAAAGTTTCCGAAAAGATACAGGATGCTGTTTCTAAAAAAGACATTTTTTCCGGAAAAGATATGACTGAACTTGAATCCAGAATAAAAACCCTGGAAGAAGAAATTGGGAGAATAAAGAATAAAGAAAAGATGTTTTTCAAGTGAAACTTATTTCTTAGTTAAGTTTTCACTTTTCCCAGTCTCCGCATTTTCAATTACTATATCCTCTCCAACACTTGAGTTTTCCAACAAGCCCTGGAGATCCGACATATCAGAATCCAGTTCCTTAAGATCTGATTGTGTAAGGCCAACTTCCAGATCATCTTCTGGTGCACTGCTTGATGAGCTGTTTGACAAAGCATTACTTTCTCCAGTGTAGTTTGAACCATTTTCTTCTTTTACTTTAGATGCATCATTACCGATACAACCGGAGAATACAAGGAAGATAATTAAACATGATAGCACGAGCAGGTGCGCCAATTTTGCCATATTACGCCTCCTCAAAATGATATTGAAAGAGAATGATACTAAAGTAATTAATTCTCCTTTGAATAATTTACATCCTTAGTAATTTTAAGCTCGGTTTTCTGGCTACTTTCAACTTCGGTTTCATTAGTTTTTTGGTTTTCCTGCTTTTTTAGTTCAATGAATATATCTTTTAGTAGCTTATTTGCTTTATTAATATCACTAATAGATTGAATCAGGTAATTATTAGCCTCTTCAAGCTTTTCCCGGGTAGCATTATTATCTTTGTAAACGGCATCTGCATCTTTTTTCATATTCTGCGCAGACGTTAAATATGATCTGTAACTGACAAGCTTTACTTTAAGGTCAGATACATCAGCACCGGTTTTGTTTAGATTCTCTATCCTCGTATTGAGTACACCAGAGAGAACCTCGGATTGCTCGAGATATTCTCCCACTTTCTCACTAACAATCTGCCCTGCGCCAGCAAGACTGATTCTCTGTGCTTCCACCCATGTTTCGCGTACAGACCTGACCGTGGTAGCAAGTTCTTTCTGACTCGAAGAATTTGCCACTTCGGTCTTTTTAGTCTCAAACAAGTTGATCTTTTCATCTATGTCCGTAACTATCTTTTCCGTTCCATTGCAATTCGCATATTCTATGTTATTCTTTACATTTGAAAGATGTACGATCATATAACTAATGCTAGAATTAAGATAGAGCTTAGTAGCATTTAAAACCTCAGAGGAATCGGGATTGAGCTTTCCAGCATGAATTTGGCTTTTAACCTTAAGGAAATCCTTCTTTGCTTTGTGATACGTTTCTCTTTGAATCTCAAGTTCCTCTTTTATTTTTTGCCTGTTTTGTTTATATTCGAAAACCCGATTCGGATTTTTTACACTTGAGGCGCCCCCGAGACTTCCTGAATCATTCTCAGAGATATTGCCTTCGCTAGTATTATTTATCTTATTAACATGCGAGCTCGAGTTCATGGATTTCGCTTGCACATTCTGAATCTGGTTTCCTTGTTCATCGGAGTGAGAATTGACAGCAAAAGCTGCCCCCGGCAGCATAATGAATAGTATAAATATGATCGTAAAGTAAGTCAGATATTGCACAAATCTGAATTTTTTCATCTGACTACCTCCCTTATTAAGTACTATACTGCTGTATAGAGTGAGGTAGATATAAGCATTCTTTTTTTAACAGTTCCGATTAAAGTCAGATACAAGTTTTCAAGCTTGATAGTTACTTGATTTCCTTGACAAAGCTTGAACATGTCTCTAGAGCTGTGTAAATTTCTATAATGAAAAGTAAAAGATTTATGTTAAAAACTCGTTTAAGATTGCGTGGATTTTAGAAAGCTTTGCTGGATCGCATGTGTCTTTCTTCTCATTCTTTTTTCGATGGGAAATGCACTGGCGACCACAATTCATGGGACTGTTTATGAGTGGAATAGTTTCAAACCTCTTAATAATACAATAGTTGAAGTTAATTCTACTCCCACACAGTACCTTGTTGCGACAGATGCAAACTATTCCTTTAATCTGACTCCCGGAACCTACTTGATAACTGCGAACTATTTCGAGGGAAATACCCTGGTTTACGCAGCTCATGAAAATGTTGTAATCTCGAATCAAGGAGAATTTGTACATGATCTGCTGCTTTTTCCCCCTTATGATGAAGAACTTCTAAGCCGGCAAGGATCTGAAGTCCCGGATATGAACTTTAGCACTGTACAATCTTCACAACCTACACAACCCGCACAACCTGCACAACCTTTGAAGAACGTGTCTAATCCCAGCTCTGAAAACTTTTATATGGTTTCTGCTTTATTCGCTTTTATAATCATTGTACTACTAGGTATCTACCTCTTAAATCATTTCTCAAAAAATAGAAGTAAGAAGCCTCCCGAGATAATAACTGGATTTTCTAGTGAAGATGAACTTTCTGGAAGAAATAGAGATATTAAAAGATCCGAAACTGGAAATCCCTTAATACAAGCAGAATATTCTGAAGAAAATAAAAGGGGTTCAGCAGAGACTTCAAAAAAACATTTAGAAGATATTTCCGAAAAAAGTTTAGAACAGAGTTCCACAGATAATTCAGAAAAAAGTTTAAACGATAATTCGAAAAAAAGTTCAAAAGAGAGTTTAGAACAGAGTTCAAAAGAGAGTTTGGAAGAGAGTACAAAAGAGAGTTTAGAACAGAGTTCAAAAGAGAGTTTAGAACAGAGTTCAAAAGAGAGTTTGGAAGAGAGTACAGAAGAGAACTCAGAAGAAATTTTAGATGACAGTCTAGACGACGGTTATGAAATAAAACCCAAGCTGTCTACTTCCACAGATACAGAGGCAGAAGAATTGGGGGAAGATCGTAATGTTAATCTTCCTGAAGATCTAAAGGACCTTCTGGAAATGATCCGAGCTAATGGAAATCGAATAACTCAGAGAGAACTGCGAAAGAAATCCCCCTACTCGGAATCAAAAGTCAGTCTCATGCTTTCAGACCTTGAAGAACGCGGCCTGATTGAAAAATTCAAAAGAGGCAGAGGAAATATTATCCGTATTCCTGATGAACATATAGCTAAGCAAACAGAAGAGGAAAGCAAGCAGGAATAAGGAATAACTGAGAAGAAGTATTTTCACAATCTCTTTTAAAAAAAATCGCAAACTATATAACTAAATTCCTCCACTAAGCAGCAAAGATAGTAACTAACTTTTAAATATTAGGCAAAGTTCCAAATGCCCTTTCTGCTCAATAAAACTGCATAATGGCAAATTCCGGGATTAGGCCTTTCCATACAATAAAATTTATAAGATTACTAAATCGTACGAGGGACAAGATGAGAGTTTCCATGGACATTGAATTAAAAGATGTGCCCGGGCAGATGCTTTTAGCTCTCCAGCCTCTTTCGGAATACAAAGCTAACCTGATAACTGTTCTACATCATCATCAAAAAAGAACCCCAAGAAAAACAGTTCCAGTCCAGCTTGTTCTGGAAGCTAAACCTGAGAACATTGGGAAAATAAAGGCTAAACTGGAAGAAAGCGGCGTCAGAGTAGTAAGAGTAGGAGAACAACGTTTAAGAGAAAGTATAAATGTGGTTCTTATAGGGCATGTGGTTCACACTGGGATTCAGGATACGATTGATGAGATTGATAAAACCGGATTTGCTGAGGTTGTGGATCTTACCCTCTCTATGCCTGGCATTAATGTGCTTTCTTCAGCCCTCATTAAAATCGATGCCGTGGGTAAACAGGAATTAAAAAAGGCACTTGATATCCTGAAAGCGGTCTCGGTAAAAAAAGACCTGTTAATGGTTCTCCCGATTGACATCCAGACTTGATAATAATTTTAGGAGATTTGATATATGAAGACTGTATGCTGTTCTATTCTCGGGTTCGGTGCAATTGGACAGGGTGTGGCTGAGGTACTCCTGATGAAAAAGGAGTATTTAAAAAGTATAGGACTGGAAGTTAAAGTAGTAGCTGTTGTGGATTCAAAAGGAGCAACTGTCAATCCCCTGGGGGTAGACCTTGCCGACTGCCTTTCCCGTAAGAGAGAAAGTGGTACTGTCGCTATCGAAAATATTTCCGGTGCCGATGTGATAAGGTCACTGGAACACGACCTTGTGATAGAGACCACTCCTACAAATATAGTTACAGGAGGAGCAGGCCTCCAGAATATGTTTACTGCCTTCGAAACAGGAAAGGATGTTATTACTTCCAATAAAGGACCGCTTACCTTGAAGTACAGAGAACTCATGGAGGCTGCAAAAGCTTCAGGGTCAGAATTCAGGTTCGAAGCTACGGTCGGCGGCTCAATGCCAATCATTAACCTGGCAAACGAAGTTTTAGCTGGTAACCATATTATAAGTATTAAAGGCATCTTGAACGGGACCTGCAATTATATCCTGACAAGGATGCTAGAAGAGAGGGCAAGTTACACTGATATCCTTGCCGAGTCAATGGAACTTGGAATTGCGGAAACTGATCCTACATATGATGTGGAAGGAATTGATACTGCCTGCAAGCTTGTGATCCTTGCGAACGCCATTTTCGGACGAAATGTTACTTATAAGGATGTCGAAGTTACCGGAATTACTAAGATTACTACCGAAGCACTGGAAATGGCTTACGAAAGAGGACATGTTATCAAGCTTATAGGCGAGGTTGGCAGGGAGAAAATCCAGGTGGCCCCAAGGCTCGTGCCGATCAAACATCCTCTTGCAGTAGGAGGAACTTTAAATATTGCCTCCGTATATACCGAGCTTGCGGGGGAAATTACGGTTACGGGTAAAGGAGCAGGACCGATTGAAACCTCAAGTGCGATTCTCAGTGATCTGATCGCAATTTACGGAAAAAATTGAATGAAAAAAGCTGTGTGGATTGATGACAAGCTTTAAGGAATTCGCAGAGACCTGCCAGACAATAGAAAAAATATCGAGTACAATTGATATTACAAATAAAGTTGCAGAGCTTCTAAAGAAAGTTGACGTAGAAGAACTGCCCCTTGCGACTCACTTTATTATGAGTGAGGTTTTTCCTACCTGGACTGGAGAGCAACTGGGAATTGGTCCCAGCCTGCTTTATGTTGCTCTCTCCAGAGCTTCAGGAATGAGTATTAAAAGTATAGAATCACTTATCCGGACCACAGGGGATATCGGGGAAACTGCTCTTCTTATTTTAAAGGAAAAGCGGAAAAATCAGGCTACGTTTTCATCTTTCCTCGAAGAACAACCGAATCTTTTAATAACAGACGTTTATCAGCGCTTCAAGACAGCTTCCGAAGCCTCAGGAAAGGGCTCTCAGGAAATCAAGGTTAAAAACCTTCAGTTCCTTTTTAACTCCTCTACCCCAAGGGAAGCAAAGTACATATCCAGGCTCGCTCTGGAAGAACTCCGTATAGGAGTAGGGGAAGGTGTGGTAAGGGATGCTATCGCAAAAGCTTTTTCCGTCCCGACAGATGTGGTCGAACATGCCTATATGGTTACAAATGACCTCGGGATAGTGGCAGCATCTGCCAAAAGCGGTGGGGTGGAAGTTCTAAAAAGTCTCGGGATTGATATTAACCGCCCGATTAAAATGATGCTTTCTCAGACCAGCCCTGATATTGATGCTGAAATTCGAGAGATGAAGGAAGCTGCAATCGAATGGAAATTCGACGGTGCAAGAGTCCAGATCCACAAAGCCGGAGATTCGGTTACTCTTTTTTCACGCAAACTTGAAAACGTAACAGCGTCTCTCCCGGATCTTGTTGAAATCATTCGAAAACACATTAAAGCCGAATCCGCAATTCTTGATGGGGAAGCCGTTGCCGTGGATAAAAAAGGAAAACCCAGGGCTTTTCAGGAAATCCTCAAACGATTCCGGCGCAAGTACGATGTGGAGGAGAATGTACTTGGGATTCCAATCCAGCTTAACCTCTTCGACATTATGTACCTGAATGGTGAAACCCTGATAGACCTGCCTCTTCATGAACGCCGGAAAGCTCTAGAGTCCTGTGTGGAAAGCTCAACTGAAGACTCAAAGTCCATTTGCGTCGACAAGCAAGTGATAACCGGAGACCTCGAGCTTGTAGAAAAAGTCTATAGGGAGGCCTTAAAGGCCGGACACGAAGGCGTAATGGTTAAAAACCCGAATTCGTTTTACTCTCCTGGGAAACGCGGCAAGAACTGGCTTAAGAAAAAACCTCTTATGGAAACACTTGACCTCGCAGTTGTGGGGGCCGAATGGGGTTATGGCAGGCGTGCAAACCTGATAGGCTCTTACAGTATTGCCTGTTATGATCCGGATACTTCCCGTTACTTGCAGGTCGGTAAGGTCGGGACAGGCCTGACCGATGAACAGCTAAAGGAGCTTACAGAAATGCTATCCGGACTGATGGAGGGAGGAGAAGCAGGCGGAGTATTTGCCGTAAGACCGAAAATTGTCCTGGAGATTGCCTTTGAAGAAATTCAGAAAAGCCCTAATTATGACTCTGGCTATGCACTGCGCTTCCCTCGCTTCATCCGCATCCGTGACGATAAGGGCCCGGAGGAAGCCGATACTATCCAGCGAATAGAAAGAGTGTACAGCCAGCAGTTAAAGAAACTCTAAAAGGAATGAACTAAAAACTACGGTTTGAGCTCCTTTAATGCTACCAAAAATGTTTTATTTATAGATAAGTATTATTAAGAGGATACATTTTCGCGCTTACATATATAAAATGAGGCGACTTCTAATCTAGAGCTTGTGTCCGGCAAAAACCCTGGAGTATTGACCAGGTGGCCTTCACATATTTGGAGGTAGTAATTCGAATGCCTACATGCCAAGACTGCAGATTTTATACAGCTATTGATGAACTAAAAGGCGAATGTTTCAGCCTCGGTTTTGAAGTGCGTGGTAGAACCGATTCCAAGAAGTGCCCGGAGCGGGCTTTCAGGCCAAATAAGCCCAAACCGAAAAAGTCCGGAGCGGCAGCGAGATATATAAGGTAAGGAAAATCCGGAAAAAAACTTGTGGAAAGAGATAAGAAAAACTCAGAAACGAGGTTCAGTGTAAAATAGAATAAGCATCCCTGCAGCCCGGAAAGAAAATGCCGGAAAGCTTTAAAATAACTTTTTATTCTTTTGCTTGCCGGAATTAAATAAGTAATATCTCATTCTGAATTTTTTATCCTTAGTATACTTTTAGTCTCGCTTTTCAAACAATGTTTTTAAACGCATAAATTCATTTTCCTATTTTCTAATGTCATATTATAACAGCCTGCTCCGGTGACTTTTTATCTACCTTCTGTATTATACAAAATTATGATAATTTTGCATGCAGGAAAAGTCGGGAAAAAATATTTCATCTGGGGTGAAAGCCCGGCCGAAAACGGCAAAAAGGAAGTTCGGCGGGGGAGAAAACCCAAAAAGCCGGCTGTAAAACCTTATCCTTATGATTCGAGTTTTGAAAACCTGTCTTCAGCCCTTGAGTTGATGCTGGGCAGTATTGACCAGAAAAAGACAGAGAAAATTAACGTCTGGATGCCGACAAAAGACGGGAATCCGGTACCTTCAAGCCCTCTGATTGCCGAAACTCCAGGTTCGGAAGCAGAATTTACACTAGCTCCCTGGACTGTTCTTGCATGTCATCTTAAAGCTGAAGAAACTATGATCCTTCTCTGCAACTGTATGGGGAAGAGAGTTCTGGCCCCCGGCATAATAACAGGAAATGACCTTCTCTGGTGGGCAGAAACTTTGAAATTTGCAGGTTCGCTGGTAGCTGGACAGAAGTACCTGCCTGGTGTCAGGGCCGAGGAGGGGAAGTACAGAGCTTTCTGGGAGCCCGTATTTGCCGGAGAAGACGCAGGGGAACTGGCAAAACTTGCAAAAGCGATGCCCCCTGCTGCAAGAGCCCTCACATTTGAAAATTCGACTGTAGCACCGGAAATGCCTGCGACTTCAGTGGCCAGACAGTTTATCGATGATTCTGTTGATTGGATAGTTCGCTCCGAAGCACGGGAAAAGGATCTTCCGAAAGATAAACGCAAAAAACAATCCTTTGATAGCGTCCATGACGCCTGGGTATCTGCTCTGAAGAGCCCTGACGGGCTGATCTATGGAGACGAAAAAGAACTTCTGCAGCTTACGGCCACAACACGCGAATGGCAACGCCCACTTACGATCCTTACCACTTCACCTTTCAGGCTCTGTTTCCGTCTTGAAGAACCAATTGAGGAAGAAGAGAACGCAGAAAACGAGAAAAATGAAGAAAAAGTAAGCAAGGGAGAAATAGCCGGCATTGAAATCCCCAGAGGCATGTGGTATGTCCGCTACCTGCTCCAACCCTATGAAGATCCAAGTCTCCTGATTCCTGTAAAAGAAGCCTGGAAGCCTAAAAAAGGCAGCCCGTTGAGAAGATACGATATAAAGAATATTCGCCAATTTCTGCTTTCTTCACTCGGGCAGGCTGCCTGTATCAGTTCAGGAATTGCTTCCAGCCTCGAAACTCCCGGTCCGTCCGGCTATTCCCTTGATACGAGGGAAGCATACGGATTTCTTACTGAAAGTGCAGCTAATCTAAGTCAGGCAGGCTTCGGACTGCTTCTGCCGGGTTGGTGGACCCGTAAAGGTACAAAGACACACTTAAATGCCCAGGCTAAGGTTAAGAGCAAGCGTCTGCAGGCCGGAAACGGGCTTACCCTCGACAAAATTGTCAGCTTTGACTGGGAAATTGCCCTCGGGGACAGGGTGCTGACAGCCAGAGAGCTGCAGGCACTTGCAAAGCTCAAAGCCCCGCTTGTTAAAGTCCGCGGGCAGTGGGTAGAGGTAAATGATGCGGAAATCCGGGCTGCTCTTGAGTTCTGGAAGAAAAATCCTCATGGAGAGGCAAGTCTGCTGGATATTATAAAACTGGCTGTGGGAGCTTCCGAAACAGCTAAAGGTCTGGACTTTAAAGGGGTCGATGCGGACGGCTGGATAGAAGAATTAATTAGTCATTTAAAAGACAAAGCCGGATTTGAAGAACTTCCGGCTCCCGATGGTTTTTCAGGAACCCTTCGTCCTTACCAGTTTCGCGGTTACTCCTGGCTTGCTTTCCTGAGACAATTGGGCATGGGAGCCTGCCTTGCAGACGATATGGGACTCGGAAAAACCATACAGACACTTGCTCTTATGCAGCACGATTTAGAAAAGGTTGAACAGATTGAACAACAGGATGACATCAGTATAAATCCAAAACCGGTTCTTCTGGTCTGTCCAACCTCCGTTATCAATAACTGGAGAAAAGAAGCTGCCCGCTTTACTCCGGAACTTTCGGTAATGGTTCACCATGGGACCGGCCGGAAAAAGGAAGAGGAATTCAAAACGGAAGCGATGAATCATAATATTATTATCTCAAGCTACGGGCTTTTGCAGCGGGACGCCAAGTTTTTAAAAGGAGTACCCTGGTCTGGTATTATACTTGATGAAGCCCAGAACATCAAAAACCCTGAAACTAAACAGGCAAAGGCAGCCAGAGCTCTGGAAGCCGACTACCGTATAGCTCTTACCGGGACTCCAGTTGAAAATAACGTGGGAGATCTCTGGTCAATTATGGAGTTTTTAAACCCCGGGTTTTTGGGTAGCCAGGCGGTTTTCAAGCGAAATTTCTTCATTCCCATTCAGGCCGAAAGGGATCAGGAAGCTGCAGGGAAGCTGAAAGAAATTACCGGTCCTTTTATCTTGCGCCGCTTAAAGACAGATAGTTCGATTATCTCCGACCTCCCGGACAAAATGGAAATGAAAACCTATTGTACACTGACAAAAGAACAGGCTTCCCTCTATGCTGCAGTCCTTGAAGATATCGAAGAGGCTATTAAAGAAAATGAAGAAAGTGAAGAAAGTGATATCCGGAGAAAAGGCATCATTCTGTCCGCTCTTACCAGGTTGAAACAGGTCTGCAATCATCCGGCCCAGCTTTTGAAAGACAATTCCAGCATCCCGGGCAGGTCCGGGAAATTGGCAATGCTTACCGAAATGCTGGATGTTGTGCTGGAAAATGGAGAGAAATCCCTCATTTTCACTCAATTTGCCGAGATGGGAAGAATGATAAAAGAGCACCTGCAGGCAAGTTTTGGCTGCGAAGTTATTTTCCTGCACGGCGGGGTCCCCAGAAAGCAGCGGGACCGGATGATTGAACGTTTCCAGGAAGGAAAGGAATACCTGCCTATCTTTGTACTCTCCCTCAAAGCCGGAGGCACAGGACTTAACCTGACGGGTGCCAACCATGTTTTCCACTTCGATCGCTGGTGGAACCCGGCTGTCGAAAACCAGGCAACTGATAGGGCATTCCGTATAGGCCAGACCAAAAATGTCGAGGTGCACAAATTCATCTGCGCAGGCACGCTTGAAGAAAGAATAGATGAGATTATCGAGCGCAAAGTGCAGGTTGCAGAGAACGTTGTCGGAACGGGAGAAAATTGGCTGACGGAACTTTCCAACGAGGAATTGAAAGATATTCTTGCTCTTCGAGAAGAAGCAGTAGGTGAATAAAATGGCATATTACAGGGACTATTACGGTTATTATGAGCCCACGACGCCAATTGAGGTAAAAGGAGGAATCAAGGCTAAATCAAAACGTGGAGGCTTTGCCCAGAGCTGGTGGGCAAAACGCTGGATCCAAACCCTTGAGAACTTTAACCTGGGGGCAAGGCTGGGCCGCGGGAAAAGCTATGCTCGCAAAGGCCAGGTAACCTCCATTAAGATAGAGGCCGGGCTTGTAAGAGCAAAAGTCCAGGGTTCAAACCCCAAGCCTTATTCGGTAACGATCAAAGTCCGGACCCTGACAGGTTCCGAATGGGAACTCCTTGCCGAAAAACTCGCCTCGAAACCTATCTTTGCAGCAAAACTCCTTGCAGGCGAGATGCCGGAAGATATTGATTCTGCGTTCAAGGAGAGCGGGTTCTCCCTCTTCCCGGAAACACTCGACGACCTCGAAACTGACTGCTCCTGCCCGGACTGGTCAAATCCGTGCAAGCACATTGCAGCTGTCTACTACTTGCTCGGGGAGGAATTTGATAGAGATCCCTTCCTTATCTTCAAGCTAAGGGGCGTGGACATGGATGAATTTATGTCCATTCTCGGAAAAGGATTCACCGCAGAAACTGAAGACCAGGTTGCAGAAGCCGGAATCCTTTCAAAAAAACCTGAGGGACAGACGGAAACTATATCCGAAGCGAAAGTACCTTTTGATAATCAGGAGCCTCTGCCTCTTGACCCGGAGGCTTTCTGGGGCGAGCTCCCTGAGGATTCCAAATCTGAAAATCGTCCCTCCCTTGAAGCCCATATTCCTCCTGTCTCAGCTGCCCTTCCAAAAAGACTTGGAAAATTTCCCTTCTGGCGCGGAGAAGAGGATTTACTTGAAGCACTTGAGGAAATATACAAAAAAGCGTCACCTGAAGGGATGATGATCTTTCTTGGCGAGCGCAACAAGTGACCTGGCATATCATCAATTTTTTTTCTTAACTAACGCCTCCAGCTCCTCTCCATTTTATCGTACAGGGCGATCAGGTTATTCCGCGTTACCTTAAAATACGGGTGATCCACACCGTATTTTTTTTCGATTATATCGAGGGCTTTTTCATACAAATCAATTGCAGTATCGTATTCACCCATACTTTCATGGAGCCCTGCAAGGTTATTGAGCGTGGTACCGACATCCGGATGGGCCGGACCAAGAGACTTTTCATATATTTCGAGGGCACGGGTATAAAGGGGAAGAGCTTTTTTGTATTGGCCAAAAGTTCGGTATAGTTCACCAAGGTTGTTTAAGGTCTTGGCAACGTCCGGATGGTCCGGGCCGAGCACGCGCTCCCGGATCTCAAGGGCTTGCTTGTAAAGTTCCAGGGCTTTCTCATAGCGCCCCTTCTGGATATATACTCCTGCAAGATTGTTCAGGGTTGTGGCAAAGCCCGTATGTTCGGTTTTCCCGAATTTCTCCATAATCTCAAGGGAACCGGTATAGAGGATAAGGGCTTTTTCGTATTTTCCGGTCTGGAAATAGAGCAGGGCAATGTTGTTTAAGGTCTGGGCAACCTGTGGATGGTTTGTTCCGTATATGTTTTCCTGGAGTTTCAGAGCCTGTCCGTAGATCTCCTCAGCTTCTTCAACTTTGCCCAGCTCTGACAGCAGAACCCCCAGGTTATTCAGGGTTCCGGCTTTATGCACCAGGACAATGCGCTTCTCCGGCTCCCTTTCCAGTACCTCTTCGAGAAGCTTGAGAGCACTTCTGTAGAACTCTTCAGCTAATTCGGGTTTTTCCATTCCTTTATAGAAGAAAGCCATCCGATTCAAAGTCCTTACAGCACCCAGATTTTCAGGACTCAGGAACTTTCCCTGGATCTCAAGTGCACGAGTAAAAGCCAAAAGGGCTTCTTCATGCCTGTCCAGCAGGTAATGAAGCATGCCAAGCTCGCTGAGAGTGTCCCCTACTTCAGGCCCATCCTTACCCGGCATCTCACGGATCCTGAGAGCTCCGGAAAAAAGCCTCAAAGACTCTTCATAATCACCTTTATAGCGGTAAATTCCGGCAAGACCGTTCATTACGGCTGCAGTTCCCGCACTATCCGGCCCGAGTTCTCTTTCCGCTATTATAAGCAGTTCTTCATAGTAGGGTAAAAGTACTTTCCATGAAACCGATCTGTAAAAAGGCTCAGCTGTGGCAATAAACCAGCTTACCAATTCTCCGGGCCTAAAAATCTCTTTTGCATGCACAAAAGCTTCCGTCAGGGCTATTTCATCTTCCGGTGTGATAAGTTCGGGGTCAAGGTTTTTCAACCTCTGCTCGTATCTCTCAAGTATAACTCTGTGATTCTCAAGGCTTCTCCTTTGATTTTCGGATTCATCGGAATCGATCATTATTCACCCCTCTATAAAGAAAAATAGTACAACTGCATTCATTTTCATCAACTTCTAAAAACATTGAAATTCAAGGTTCATAAAGTCTTCTTTTCCGGCACTGAATTTACCCTTAAAGTTAAGTATCAGAACGGAATATTTAGGATAGAGAAATTATATATATTTTCATGAATTTTATGGGAATTAGAAGAACATATGGGCCGTTGAGGATTACCCTTTTCCCACTTACTCTTCATATGACGTTTCTCTAAAAGATCACAATAAAAGTTAATACTTTCGAATAAAATGACAATACAAAAATTAATTTCAGATACGGTCGTGAAAAACATATTATCAGTTAATTCTCTTACAAAAAAATTTGATAATCTGACCGCAGTGGATAATATAAGCTTCAATGTCGAAGCAGGCTCAATTTTTGCTTTTCTAGGCCCGAACGGAGCAGGGAAGTCCACGACTATAAAGATACTTACAACTGTCCTGAAGCCCACTTCGGGAGAAATAAGTATCAATGGCTATAATATACTTAAAGAACAGGACAAAGCCCGAGCATCTTTCGGAATAGTTTTTCAGGACCACAGCCTTGACGAAGAACTTACGGCTTACGAAAATATGGTATATCATTCCGTCATTTACAAAGTGCCCAAAAAAGAGAGAGAAGAAAGGATTCAGAACGCCCTTGAGATTGTCGGGCTCTGGGACAGGAAAGGAGACCTGGTTAAAAAATACTCCGGAGGGATGAAGCGCAGGCTAGAAATTGCGCGGGCACTCGTCCATTATCCTAAGATTCTCTTCCTCGATGAACCAACCGTAGGGCTGGACCCCCAGACTCGAAACTCGATCTGGGAACATATCAAAAGCCTGAACGCAGAAAGAAAAATGACGATCTTTTTAACCACCCATTATATGGAAGAAGCCGAAGCAATTGCCGATAAGATTGCAATTATCGACCACGGCAAGATAATAGAATCCGGAACAGTCGACGAAATAAAGAAACGGACGGAAACCGGGTCCCTGGAAGAAGCCTTTTTGAAGCTTACAGGCAGGGATATCCGGGATGAAGAGAATAAGCTCGTGAATAAAACCGGAATGCTGCGAGGCCGATGGAGGAGGCGGAATTGATTGAGGTCATATACATACTTTGCCTGAGGCAGCTCAAACATTACTGGCGCTCCAAATCAAGGTTAATAGGCTCTCTCGGACAACCCCTTTTATTTTTAGTTACATTCGTATTCGGGTTCGGTCCCATGTATTCGCAGGCAAACGGAGGGGCAAACTATTTGGATTTCCTTGCCCCGGGAATTGTCGCCATGTCGATACTCTTTACCGCAGTTTTTTCCGGGCTTGAGGTTATCTGGGACAAGAAGTTCGGCTTTCTCAAAGAAACAATGGTTGCCCCGATTTCAAGAACGGAAATCATGATTGGAAAAACCCTGGGTGGTGCAGCCATAGCCATGATCCAGGGACTGATAGTGCTGTGCCTGACCTTTGTGCTCGGATTCAGGATTCACAGCCTGGAAAACCTGGGGCTGGGACTATTATTTATGCTCCTGATAGCTATTTTCTTTTCCGGCCTTGGCTTGACCATAGCTTCAAAAATGAGTGATTTGCACGGCTTCCAGCTGGTCATGAACTTTCTTATCATGCCTATATTTTTCCTGTCCGGGGCTATCTTCCCCCTTAAAAATCTACCTGCTCCAATTTATTTGATAAGCAGGATCAATCCACTCACCTACGGTGTCGACGGCCTGAGGGGAGCTATTACTGGAATGAGCTCTTTTGCAGTTTCCTACGATCTGCAAGTAATATTCGCACTGACAGCCCTTATTTGTGCCATAGGTACGATACTTTTTTCAGGAATCGATGCCTCTTGAAGAAAGACAATGGAATTGAGCACATTAAATTTTCTTGAGTTTTTAGCTCTGGGAGCATTTCTAGGTCTTTCCGCAGGGATCTCCCCGGGTCCGCTGTTAGCCGTAACCATATCCGAATCCCTGCAGCACGGCAAATGGGAAGGCATAAAGGTTGCACTATCTCCTTTAATTACCGACCTGCCCATAGTTTTAGGTGTACTTTTTGTCCTCTCACATCTGGCAAACTTTAATTTTATTATAGGACTCATTGCCTTTTTTGGTGCAGCTTATCTTATCTATTCGGGGATCGAATCCTTGAAAATCAAACCTGGAAGCTTTGAAATAAATACGGGAAAGAAAGACGCGCTTAAAAGAGGAGTTATCGTTAACTTTGGAAACCCTCATCCGTACGTATTCTGGCTCTCTATAGGCGGGCCGATAATTTTTAAGAGCTTAAATGTCCATATCTGGGCCACGATTCTATTTATTTTTGGTTTCTACAGCCTGCTGGTGGGATCAAAGGTTGCAGTTGCGTTAATTGTAGAAAGGTCAAGATATTTCATAAAAAGTAAATATTATACTTACATCGTTCACGCTTTGGGAATTGCTCAGATCCTGTTCGGGTTGACTTTTATTAAAATGGGTTTGGATACATTGGGTGTAATTTAGTTTACTGAACGCTTTCGATAAATCAAATTCAAATTAAACATTAGCTCGCATGACACTGATTTTGAATGGACCTACAAAAAAATAACAATCAAAGATATGTAGATTTTAGAATGTTCTTGCTGCCGAATGTAGGATAGTATCGATCTCATATTTTTTGCAACGGAACCGAAAGCTATGAAAAACCATATTTCTGACGATCACTTGTGAAAAAAGGTTTTCAAAAAAGCTTTATTTATTCCTTGGAAATAAAATATCAAATACGAATTTCATAATAATTGATCTCATAGCAATTGATCTCATAGCAATTGATCTCATAGCAATTGATCTCATAACAATTGATCTCATAGTAGGGGGAATACATTGGTCATCGGTTAAGGTCATAAACGTCATTCTTGCTATTGATTTTATATAATTT
>JAUPKV010000480.1 GCA_030837265.1 Methanobacteriota archaeon | reverse complement strand
CGCAACTGCCGGGTCCGAGATAGAAATTGTGACATTAAAACCTGAAATTCCGGTAGGAACTTTATCCATCACAATCTGGACGTTCTGTGTAGCATCTGGACGTAAATCAATTGTTTGAGGATTTAACGAAATAACATGTGCTGCCGAGGCACACGTTACCCCTAATCCGAGAAAAGCCACTAGAAGGATTAAGACTCTTAGCAATTTACTCATTTTCACATCTTTCCTCAATGTATTTTCTAAAGTTTCACTACGTCATTAGTATACTTATTAAAAATCGGTATGTTGAGATTATGTGGTAATAAGACCAACCTTTCAAGACATACACATATGAAAAATGTAAGTATTGTATCTATTAATAAGTGTACTTATAAAAATTGATTTTAAATACGGGCAAAGCATGCAAATTGTTATTTCGCACTCTGATGGCATCTAGGAAATGTGGCATTATCAAAGCAGTTCCGATTATCAATTCTTAAGTGTTCCATTTGAAATTCTATTTTATAGGATCCTGGGTCAGTCCGTCTTTCAACCGTATCACCCTATCGGCATATTCCGCATGCCAGCCTTCGTGCGTAACCATCACTATTGCCTGTCCCTGTTCCGTATTGAATTTTTTGAAAAGGTCGAGGACTTCTTTTGAGGTCTCAGAGTCCAGGTTGGCACAGGGTTCGTCAGCAAAAAGGACTCTTGGATTGTGGGCAAGAGCTCTGGCTATTGAAACTCTCTGCTGCTGTCCACCGCTCATTTTGGAGGGCAGTTGCTGCAGGCGGTCGCCAAGCCCGACGGCTGTGAGAATTTTTGCGGCTGCAGATTCGCATTCTGCTTTACTCTTTCCCTGCATCATGAGGGAGATGTAAACATTTTCCGAGGCATTTAATTCGGGAATGAGAGCGTAATCCTGAAAGACATAGCCAAGGTTGTGGAGGCGAAATTCTCCTTTTTCCCGGTCGGACATGCGGGAAGTATCCGTACCGTCAATTATGACTTTTCCCGAGTTGGGAGTATCAAGCAGGCCAAGCTGGTTTAACAGGGTTGTCTTTCCCGAGCCGCTCGGACCCATTATGGCAATGAATTCCCCGCGCCTTATTTTCACACTTACGCCGCGCAGAGCCCTGACATCCACTTCTCCCATTTTGAAAGTACGGACTATATCTTTACCTTCAATAATTGTTTGGTCAGGTAACTCTTTGTTTTCTCGGATTTTAATTTCTGCCCCACTTCGTGTTTCGTTTATCATGCTTCTCCTCCTTTACTTGCCCCAGATAAGGTCAAGAAGGCTTCTTTGAGCCAGTTTGTAGGCAGGAATTACCGAACCGACAATAGAAGCCAGAAACAGGAGGATTGCACGGTTTATGGCTTCCGCATCATCCAGTTTTAAGCTTATGTTGCCCAGCGGAGCCTGTACCGGGTGATAAATTGTGTAAGGTACAATCCCGTAGCGCATGAGGGCATAACCGAGTATGATGCCCGCACCTGCGTAAAGCATTGCCTGGAGTACGAAAGACGCAACTATCACGTTCTGTTCGATCCCGATGGCTTTTTGCACACCAATTTGCCTTTTTTTGTTCACAATGTTTACATAAATCACTACGAAAATTATTACAAAAGCTATCAACAGACCGATTGCGTTCATAATATTACGGACCAGGCCGAGTGTATTTTCTATCAGGAGGAGGATGCCGGCAAATTCATGCCAGGTACGTATGGTTTCCTTAATGCCGAAGGAAAGGAGGGTTTTCCTGGTTTCATACTCATCCGCTCCTTCCGTCGTTTTAACCGCTATTTCCTGGGCGAAGTCCCGGTCTTTGATGCCCATCATTTCTTCCATATCAGACCTGCTGAGGTAAGCAGAAGCATCGGCCATAAAAAAGCGGGTCGCATAGATTCCTTTTACCCTGAACTGCCGGGTTACTCCGTTTACTGTCAGATCCACGGTATCTCCGACTTCCACACCTCCAAGGGACCTGGACTCCATGAGGGCACCGAAGCCTCCGGAGACTTCCCTGCCCAGGATGACTTCACCCCTGTCCGGCCTGCTCAGGAACTCCCCGCTTATTATGGCGCTCTCAATGTCTGTTACAAAAGTCTCTTGCGCCGGCTCTATCCCACTGACAGTCGCTCCTATTTCCTTTTCTTTGTAGCGGAAGAGTCCCGAGGTTTTCAGGCGGGCTGATGTGCCAATCACCTGTGGGAGGCTTTCTATTTTCTTCTGAAGTACTGACACATCCTCAATATAATGTTCATCCGTCTTTGGCTCAATCACAATATTTCCTGTCTGGAAGTCCACCATCAGCTCGTTAAACTTCAGGGTTACTCCGGCAAGTATGCTTGAAAAAAGCACAAGCTGCACAAAGATCAAAGTCAGGACGAAGACTGTAAAGACCGTGATTCCTTTATTTCCCCTGGTAATGGAGCGGCTGGCCAGGAAAAAGGAGACTTTCACTTTTTCAAGCATATTAAGCACCTTTCAGCATCCTACCATATTTTATCAAATCTTACCTTTCTTTTTCAGATAGAAGACCACTGCTGCAAGAATAATAGCAGCTCCCAGAATTAACGGGAGAATATTTCCGGTCTGGCTGTTCACGTTGAAAGAGAGATCCTCGCGGAGCTGGTGATTCCCAAAATCATCCTCATATTCCACCACAAGAGTTGCTGCCTGTTTTCCTGTCTTTTCAGGGATAAAAGTAAAGACTGCAGGAGCATCATCGTTCTTTTTCAGGCGTCCGATAAAAGCTCCGGCACTTCCGGAACCTTCAAACCCTTCAATGTGGGCTTTGACAAAACGCGCTTCTCCATCTCCTACGTTTTCAAGCCGTACAGTCATGGATACACTCTGCCCTTTCACAGGGACTTCAGGGTCAAATTTAAGGCTTGAAATGTCGATTTTTGCCCTGTTGAGCACATTAATCCCAATCTCCTGAGCTTTGTCTATCTGGAAGGTCCCCGCATCATTGGAAGCTGTTACACGCAGTGGAATCTTGTAAGGCTGTACCTCAGCATTGCTGCCGAGTAGGAGCTTGAATGATAAATTCTCGGAGCTGCCTGCGCCTAAGTGTTCAAAAAAGCAGACATTATCTTCCAGTGAAATCAAAGGTGAAGAGCCATTAAGGTTAAGCGTTACCCTTACATTTTTCGCATTCCCGTTACCTGCATTCTTAACTACCGTCCTTAGATATAACTCCTGTCCGGGAGTGAGAGCCGCAGAAATGGTATTACTTATGTTATCTCCACTGTTTCCGTTTATTGGCAAAATCGTAGTTCCTATTAGTACGAGGTCAGGGTTCCCTTCTATACGAATAGGGATTCGTTTGGAGAGGCTTGTCCCGCTACGATCTTTCAAAGTAAACTCAAGCTGGCGGTCCCCCGAATCAGCTTTTGCATCTACTGAAAAATGAAAATCTATTTCAACCTTCGACCGCTGTTGTATTTGTTCGATTTGAAAAGTACGTTCCGTGTTCGTACCGGAACCATATATCCCTGAGGTACTGTACTTAAAAGTAAAAGGATAAAGCTCTTCGATCCCTACATTTACGTTTTGAGCGGGTTCGTCTCCGATGTTTTCCACATTAACTTTTATAAACAGGTCTTCTCCTGGCCTTGCAGGATTTGGGGTAATCTCAGAAACTTCTACTACAAGGTGAGTACTTCCATATACTACACTTTCAGTATTTCCTGAAGATGAGTTTGCAGTAGATACAGCTGCAGAAGATACAGCTGCAGAGCTTATACCTATCAGGAAAACTGCTATTATCAGCACAGTAAAAGCAAAGGGGAAAATAACTGCAAGAACCTTCTTCACTCTTTTGTGTTTGTTCTTCCCGGCGCCGGAATTTTCTTCCGGATAGATGAGAGTCATATATAAAGATCAGCATTTCGAACTTATAACGATTGCACTGTATTTACAACCAGGAATAGGTTGTATTTGCAGGTTTTGTCATCTAAAACTGTCATAATTCTCAACTAAAAACGAAAAAGTTTTACGTTTCTTTGCTAAAATAAGAATTTACATTGAATATCTTTATTACCTAAAACAGATACTAAAGTGTAACTTTCACTTTAATTCAATATATCGACTAAAAAATAATATTAAACTTGAATTGTCAGAAAAATTTAAAATAATGGATTGATAAAGTGAAATCAGAAGGACTTCTCAGCGCTCTAACGTTTTCCGAAAGGCGAAAAGAAATTATGTTTCTGCTTGAGGAAAGCCCCAAAACTCTGTCCGAAATCAAAACCTATTTTAACCTGACATCAACCGAAGTACTACCTCGCTTAAGAGAAATGGAAAATGTCAACATGATCCTCAAACAGGAAGAACTGTATCAGTTATCCTCTATGGGAAAGATCGCAGCTTTACATTACAAACCCTTTCTGGACACCCTTGCATCTATAGAAGCAAACGAAGATTTCTGGAGAAATCATGATCTGGAAAAAATTCCTGAAACACTATTATGCAGGATCAAAGAATTAAAAGATTGCAGAATTATTAAAGATGAAAATGAATACATCTATACTTCTCATCAGTCATTTATAGAAAATGTAATGTCCTCTACGCATTTTGCAGGGTTAGCTTCAATATTCCTCCCAAATTTCCCACAAATGTTCCTGGGATTGGCTCGTAAAAATATTCCTGTTTCCATTATCGTTACCTCAAAAGTTTTTTTACAAGTTAAACGCGAATATATGGCCGAGTTTGGGGAATTCATTAAATATGAGCACACAAATTTTTATGTGACCAATGATTCAAATATTTCTTTTGGAGTGACAGACCATTTCTTTTCACTTTCTCTCTGTTTCGAAAACGGAACTTACGATCCTGGAACTGACCTGGTAGGTTTCGATCAGGAGTCTATTAAATGGGGAGAAGATCTTTTTGCGTATTATAAAGAAAATTCAATTGAGATCCTGTAACTGTAAAAAAAGAGGGACTTTCTTTCAGCTTATAGATTAATTAGTAAAAATATTATATATTAACACGTGTGTAAATTGCAATTGATTTTTTAAAATTTACTTACTTGGCAATGTTTAACCTTTTTTTAACACATATTCGTTTCTTAAATATATTTCTTAACATGTTATATTCTTTGTCGCAAATAAAGAAACAACGTAATACATCTAAGTTTGAGTTTTGATTTAATTCGGGGGATATTCTAATGATAGAAATAACTGATAAAGCTGCCGCAGAGCTTAAAACCTTGTTAAAAAATGAGTCACAGCCTGCTATAAGGATCTATATAACCGGATCAAGCGCAGATGCTCAATATGGATTAGCAGTTGCAGATGATATTAATGATTATGATGTAACCATGGAAAACAATGGTATCAAAATCGTCATGGATAAAGATGTGGCAGCTGGCTTTTCCGACGGTAGTATTGATTTCGTAGCTGACGAAAAAGGTAAGAATTTTATAATACAAAATGCCGAATCCGGCACCTGCGACAACTGCGAAGAATGTAATATCTGCGATATAGAATAAAATTTTAAGTACTGTCTTGTCTATGAGGGATGGATAATTCATAAGCTCGACTGCTGCGAGAAAAAGCCAATAACCCTTGTAGACTTCACATTACCTGATTCTTCAATTAATATACGGATTAGCTTAGCCCTTTCTCATCCCGCTCTTTAAACACTTCTTTCGCTGCACTCATACCGTTAAGCGCCGCGGGAAATCCAGCATAGACTGCCATCTGAATGATAACCTCAACAACTTCGGTACGAGAACATCCCACATTCAAAGCACCATGAATATGGACTTTCAGCTGCGGGTAAGCAGTACCAAGAGCTGTAAGTGCAGCAACCACTGCTATTTCCCTTGATTTAAGGTCAAGCCCCGGACGTGAGTATATATCACCAAACGGAAATTCTATGGTATATTGCGCTAAATCGGGAGCTATATCCTTTAAACTCTCAATGACATTTTCTCCCGCTTCACCGTCAATTTCCTTTAGCTTTTTCATGCCTCGTTCAAAACGGTCAGTACTCATAAGAAACCTCCAATTCCAAATTTATTCTTTGATCTTCGCAAAAGAACTGTAAAGCTAACAGAAGCCAAGGTATTTTTCATCTGCAGTTAAGCCTATAAATTGCCAACACCCATCAATTTCATAGTACCCGAATTTAAACAGCCTCTTAGATTTTGCTTGCAGCCATTATGGCGAGATTGCGGAACTTCCATACGCAATCCACATATCCGAATCCTGCCGCCTTCATATCACGGAACATATCCCAGATCGTTCCGGGTTTATCACCCATCTTTTTACCATGTTCAAGCCTGTTAAGCTTCAGTTCATCAAATGTCCAGTCCTGTCCAAGCTTCTCTTTCAGAACTAAGAGCAAAGAAGCCATATTTTGATCATATTCCCATTCATCAATAATCGGAGAATCTTCCTTGAAAAGATCTCCATTTATAAACAAACCTCCTTCTTTCAGAACCGCATGTATCTCGGAATATAGTTTGATCCTGTGCTCAAACTCCATGTGATGTAAAGCGAAACAGGACACAACAGCATCAAATTCTCTCTCACCGGTTATGCCTGAAATTCCCAGATTCAAATCGCGTTTCAATACACTTATATTTTTATTAGCCCCGAACCTTTCACCACTCCGTCGTATCATCTCGTCGGAAAAATCGACCATGAGAACCTTGACATCCGGCTTTAGTTTTACAATCTCAGCGGTCACATCTCCCAGTCCGCAGCCCAGATCGATTATTTCAGGATTTTCGGAACCTAATTCGATTGCAAGCCTCGAAATAATTGATAGTATTTCTTTCCTTTGAGGTACTATTAAATCAACTGTTCGAGCATAGTTTTCAGCGGCTTCGGGGTTTAGCCATCCTTCTTTATTATCCATGTTTAGCGTTATCTCCTTAATTGTTATATCGGATCTTCAGTCATTTGTAGAAATCATCAATTGGTGATATTAACGAATAAATCAATTATTAATCTCGACTTCTATGAGTTAAATTTTTAGAATAATTTATCTAGATTTGTTCAGGTATTCGAATCTAAATTTATATTAAAGGACATTGTGCAATGTTAAACAATCCTTAATTTGGAAAAAAGGCATTACTGAAGTAATTAAACAGATAAAGGAGTTATATAAGAGTTCTAAACTTTAATCATTCAGTTTTCACAAAACATTTTTGCGCATACGAGCGTACTGGAGAACTAACTTGTTATTTTAGTAAGGTGAACTATGTGTGTTTGATTAAAAAGAAAATGAATAACTGGTTAAAAAATTGAATTTATAAATGTTAAGATATCTTTTTCACTTCTATTTTACTTAATTAAAATATTTTAAATATTGAAATAGTTTGAAGGTCACTTAAGCATCTTCAATGCATCCCGACAAGCCGCTACAGCCGGAGCCCCCGAAGTTATGAAAATAACATCCATAAGTTCCAGTATCTCTTCTTTGGTGGCCCCGTTATTGAGTGCACTTTGCATCTGCACGACACAGCATCTTTCACACTGTTTGGATGCTACGACTGCAAGAGCTGCCAGGATCTTGGTCTTTGCAGGCAGGGCTCCGTCGGACAGTAATTTTTTGTCGCATCGGTTGTATCTTCTCAGAGATTCGCTGTCAAGCTCACCGAGGATCTCAAGGATGTGAGGGGTAAAACCCAGTTTTCTGCTCATGCTTTCCAGCAGTTCTTCGTGTCCGAGTTCTCTATGTTCTCCTTGATGTTCTCCGCGGTGTCCTTCCCTTTTTTCTTCCTGCTGCTCTCCTCCAAATCCCATCATACATTCTTTACTCTGTTCTTCCTTCTGTTCTCCCCTGAATTCTTCTTTCTTTTGTTCTCCCATTCTTTTAACCCCCATTACAGAAAAACTGCTTACGTTAGCTATATTGTATCTATATTGTATCTCTATGTATATTACTTACCCATTCCGGAACCTCGGAATGCTTTTTCCTCTTTGAACTTTTCAAGGTCGAGCTGCTCTCCCCAGTTCCAGAGGGAATCGAATTCCTCGCCCAGGTTTTTTGCAAGGCCCGCGTCCCAGATTTTTACAACCGAGAGGATGCGGTCCTTGTCCCTCGGGTGGAGCTGGAATAGTACTACTGCGCTGTCGTCGACTACTCCGAAACAGGAAGCACAGTTCTGGACAACCCTGATCTCCATGCCTTTTATTATTTTGTGGAGAGCTTCTTCACTCTGCGATAGAAATAACGGCGCAAGAGATACATAACGGGGTGCGATTAACAGCCTGACTTTGACCCCCCGGTCAAGCGCTTTCAAAATCTCGGGCAATAAATTGGAAACAATAGGTAGTCCTAAGGCTGGAGGGATTACACGTACTGACCTTCTTACCTCCCCATAGATGGAGAGGACAAACTTTTCTATTTCGGATTCGGTTATAGCGGTGGTCCAGAAAACCTCGTCTTTTAGCTTCTGAGTAGGCACGGATCCCAGCGATTGTTTTGCTTCTTCGATAGAGCCTTTTAAGATCTCTATTTCCCTTTCAAATTCGATTTTCCTTTTATTAAAAAAAGAATCAAGAGCCAGAGCCGGATTAACCGCCCGAAATTTCTTGGGCCTCGACGCCTGGATTTCCACAAAACCCTTTCCTGCGAGCGCCTCAAGTACCGTGTATATTTTCCCATAAGGCACTTCTGCATCCCTGCAGAGGATATTCGCCTCGGAAACTCCGTATTTAAGAAGAGACAGGTAAGCAGCTGCTTCATAAGCGTTCAGTCCGATATCCTGGAGAAGCCTTTTATTTCGCATTGAATTTTAACTCCCGGTAATTTATATAATTAAAGAATACACTTGCACTTCATAAATATAACTTAAAAAGCTTATTAGGATAACCGTCTTCTTATGTTTAGGTTATAATAGCTGGAACAACATTATTAGCATCCTTAACGGAGCTTTGTTGTGATGTTGTTCGTGAAGTAGAAACAAACGCAAATCATATTTATTAAATTTAAAAAGTAATATACAATTGATGGGCGAACTTGGATTATGAGACTTAAAAGAAAATTCTCAAAATTTGCGAAAGCATCCGTAATTATCTTCGCCTTCTTAGTAGTATGCGTTGCCTACTCTTTTATTGAACCCTACTTTATAGAAGAAAAGATAACCGAAGTTAATGACAGCGACATACCGCAAAGTTTCGTCGGCAAGAAAATCATTTTTATTTCCGATATTCATTTCGGTCAATTTTTCACGGGAGAAAGAGTTGCCGAAGTGGTTAGAAAAGTAAATGAGCTGGATCCGGACATTGTCATTCTCGGCGGAGATTACGTTTATGGCGACAGGAAATATATCGAACCCTGTTTTGAAGAGCTTGCCAAACTTAAGTCGAAAATGGGTGTCTTTGGGGTTACGGGAAATCACGACGAGTGGGAAGATCACGACCTCACCGTAAAAAGTATGAAAAAAGCAGGCATTACCATTCTAAGTGACAGGGCAGAGTGGCTAAAAACCGATGAAGATAATATCAAAATTGCAGGCATAGACTGGTACTCTACCGACGAACCTGATATCGGTCCACTAATTGAGGACGCCGGAGAAAATGATTTTGTCATTTTAGTATCGCATACTCCTGATTTTGCCGAAAAATTAAAAACCGGTAAAATCGACTTGATGCTCTCAGGTCACATGCATGGCGGGCAGGTTACGTTTTTCGGATTATGGGCGCCATATTTGCCCTCTCAAAATGGACAAAAATATCGGACTGGAGTCATAAAAACTGATAAAACTATGGTTTTAGTTTCCAACGGCATCGGGAATACGTTTTTACCAATTCGTTTTTTTGCCAGACCGCAGATCAATATAGTCATCCTGGGAAAGGAGTAAAAACAGACAGATTTCATTGCCTGCATAAGATCTCCGAACATGTTCTTTTCCGGAGACCAGGTCCTTCCTAAAAACTTTTTAATCCAGTTCTCTCTCACTCAGCTTCTCTTTCATTGCCTCAGCTTTTTTTCTATATTCTTCTGCTTCCTCACTCCTGTCCAGCTTTTCGAGCAACTTTGCATATTCTATAAATATGTCAGCGGTGTCTTTGATAAAGAGTTGATCTTCTGGATATTTTTCAAGAAGCTTCGTACTTATGGAGAGGGCTGTTTTAAAGGCTTCTTTTGACTTGTCGTATTCATCGGCTAAGCAGTAGACACTGCCGAGTTGAGTTTGTATGAAACTGGCCTTTTCCTGGTAGTCAGGGTTTTCCGGATCCGATTCAAGTTGCTTTTGAATTATCTGCAATGCGGATTCATACTTCTCGGCAGCTATTTCGTAATTTTTCATAGATTCCTGTAAATTCCCGTCAAGGAGCTGAGTATCATAAAGGCCCTTCCAACTTACCTCGCTTTCAGGGTCATTTTCATAAAGGTTATTATAATAATCACGGATAAGTTCCAGGTATTCTCCTGCAATAAAGTGCTTCTTTGTGTGGATAAGGAACACCATCTCCATCCTGAGTTCCGTTGCCAGCATCTGCTTGACGAGAGGGTTTACTTCTTCATTTTGCAGGATTCCTCTGAAGACTTCACCCGCTTTTAAATACTGCTGCCAAGCAAGTTCCGGCTTTTCAGCCTTTTCAAGAAGAAGTCCGAATTCGCTGTAGGAAAGCCCAAGGGATTTTTCATATTCATAATTCCCCGGATTTTCCAATGCCATTTCCCTGCGGATATCAGTGATACGTTCATGCAGCCGGATAGCACTTTCATATTGATCTTCCCTGGTATATGCAGAAGCAAGGTTTTTTAAAGTATAGATTAGCTCTTCCCTATAACTGGTACTCTCAGGAAACTGTTTCACTGCTTTTTCGTTTATGTCAAGAGCTTTTTCAAAGTAACCGCGGGCAGTTTCGGGTTCAGGATATTTATAGAGTTCTCCGATGTAATTGAGTGAACTTGCGATGCCTATCTCACGGTCAAGACTTCCAGGATCGGATTCAAGCAGCTTTTCATAGGTTTCGATTCCCAGTTCATAGTAATGTTTGGCAGGTTCTGTTTTACCCTCCTCTGCATAGAGGTGTCCGATCTGATCAAAAACGGCAGCTATATTTTCCAGGCTTTCCAGGTCCTCGGAGTCTTTTTTATGTATGTGCCTGTAAGTTTCGATTTCTAACAGATAAGACTCTTCTGCACGTTCGAATTCGTACATCTCCCTAAAGAGTTCCGCAATCTCGTAGAAGCTATCGACAAGCTCATATTGATAATCCCGGTCTTCCTGATTTTTCCCTGACAATTCCTTTAGTATTTCTAGAGCTTTTTCAGCATATTGAATTGCTTTTTCAGATTCGTCTTCCGAAAGAGACCTGCTAAGACTCTGTAGAATTTCACTTTGCATCCGGATGTAAGAAATATCCTCTGGCTGCTTTCGGATTTTTTCTTCAAGCAAATTGAGGGCTTGCAGGAAGATCTCTTCGGTTTTTTTAGTATCTCCCCTGCTCGCATACAGGTCTCCGAAATCTTCATATAGGGAAATCAGGCTGTTAAAAGCCAGACTATTCCCGGGTTTTTTTCCAAGGATTTTCCGATAAACATCTTCGGTTTGCTCTAAAACCTCTTCAGGATCTTCAGGCCTCCTGAAAATCATATGTTTTCTTACAAAATCCCTGATATCTCTATCCAGTTCATCAAATAAGTCCTCATTATCCGGCTGGATTTCCAGTGCTCTACTATAATTTTGGACTAGCCTGCCCACAAAATATACTTCCTTTTCAAGTTTTCTAGCTTCAATAAAAAAAGCCCGGATATTTCCAAGGGTTTTCAAGTAATTTATGATGTATTCGAAATTCTGATTCTTCTCAGGTTCCTCAGTCTTCTCAAGCTTTTCTGCAAGCAGACCTTCATAGGCAGATAGGGTTTCCTCAAAATACTTTTCATTTCTGTGTAACGATTCCTTTGTTTTTGAAGGGTCATTTATTTCCCTGAGGGTTTTTACAGAAAAACCAATGGCATTATAGATAATGTACTGGTAATCGATATTAGCAGCATCTTCTAAGAAGTGAGTGATGGAAAGATCAAGCACCTCCTGAAATTCAAGCCGGGCTTCTTCCTGCCTGCCTGAAGCTAAAAGAGCCTTTCCTTTCAACATAAAGATCCGGCATAGTAAATCAGGCATATCTTCTTTATGCAGAAGCTTTTCTGCTTTATCCAGATTTTCTAGTGCCTTTTTGTTTTTTCCTTTGTCAATCTGCAAAAAAGAATTTTCTAAAATTCGCTGTACTGTGTCTATAAGTTGTCTAGACATATTAATAGATTGGTAAATAGGGTATAAAAATTAAACATTCAAATTTAGCTTCACAAGCTATCACTCAGATTAAAAAATAAGAGCGATCAAACAAGAGATTTGAGGTTTATAATGGGGCTTTTATCCTCATCTCCGATGAGTTCGAAGATAAGGTTATCGTAGCTTTTAGTAAAAGAGAGGAGATAACTTGAACTTAAGGCTGGAATTAATAGAGTAGAATATAAGAACGTAGCTGCCCTTATCGACCCTACCTCGGTAATGTTTGAGGATACAAAGCATAAAGATACCGCTGTCCTGGAGCAGAACTATGAATACGATCTTGTGAGTAATAAGAAGCTTCTTGAGAAATTCCTTGACAGGGAGGTTAATGCAACCGAAAAAACGGCAGAACATATACAGGGACTCTTTTAAGTAACGATGGCGGAGTAATGCTCAGAATGAGCAGCGGGAAAGCTGTAACTCTTTCCTAAATCACGAACGTGGAATTCCCTGATTCACCGAAGAAACTGATCCTATAGATACATCCATGTCAATTATTTTCTGGTAAATATTGCGTTTATGGACAATCGGCCACCAGCCATAAAGAAAAGTATTAACCGGCTCCCACATGGCTACCCAACCGATTATAAGCAGCCCCTCAGAAAAAAGGGTTTTTATCAGGCTGTCTTCGAACTTTGAAACTAACTTAATTGCAAGAATACATAAAAAAAGAAAACCAAAAGCTATCATAAGGTTCGTCCTTCCCTGATGAAGGAGTCTCCTCAATTCTATTTGAGCAAGGAGCTTCTTATATGAGAAATTGTTCCTGATAGCTTTTTTAAGGTTAAGTTCTGTTTCCGCACCGACTTCGGCGGCAGGAAGATGAATCAATATCTCCAGAGGCTTTTTAAGAGGAAATTCATCCACCGCATTGAATATATATTCCTCTGCATCCGGATCAAGATCTTTCTCATGGAAGGGAGATGGATCAAAAGAATTGTAAAGTTCTGTTAGACTATTGAGTTCAAGCTCTATCACTATTTTCCCAGCATGTCTCTTATAAAGGGCTTCTGTTCCTTCAGATGAGAATCCTGTTATCGGGTTACTTTCAATAAATTTTCCCTCTGATTTGTTATATTGATATTTATCCTGTAAATGAATTTAATATTCTATATAAAAACATACGTTTGTATAAATAGTTTAGTCGACAGATTTCAAGGTTACTGTCAAAGCATTTGAAGGTTATTGTTCGGGCAAAAAGCGCATGAGGCACCAGATCAAAATCCATGGAGGAAATTCCGGTTAGGAATCATTCTAAAGATTGTAGGAATTGGTGGTTTTAGAGACTCGTTGGTTTGGAGATTTTAATATACTTTATTTCTGGATTTTTGTCATAAAGCCATAGTAATTAATAAATATCTCCTGGTCTTACTTGGTTCAGTATGCTTCGCATTATTTTTCTCGGCACTGGAGGTTCTCTCCCTACCCGCAACAGGAATCCTTCCGCTATAATGGTTAACCGTGAAGGAGAACTCCTTCTTTTTGACTGTGGAGAAGGTACCCAGCAGCAAATGATGAGGGCAAGGACAGGAATGAAGAATCTCACCGCTATTTTTATCAGTCATTTCCATGCTGATCATTTTCTGGGAATTCCCGGGCTTATCCAGACCATGTCATTTCTGGGAAGAAAAGAACCTCTTCTTATTTACGGACCTGAAGGGACCAGGGAGTTTACAGAGCTTTTTAAGGCATTTGGTTTTTTCAATTTTAAATATGAAATTTATGGTATCCAGTTGAAGCCCGGGGAAGTAGTGGAAAGAAAAGATTATGTGATCAGGGCTTTAAAGACCGAGCACAGTATCCCTAGCCTGGGATACGCACTTATAGAAAATCCTCGGCTCGGTCGTTTCAATAGAGAGAAGGCAGTCGAACTTGGAGTCCCTCCCGGTCCACTATTTGCAGAACTGCAAAAAGGAAATTCTTTAGAAGTCGATGGAAGACTTGTGAAGCCGGAAGATGTAATGGGGCCTTCGAGACCCGGAAGGACTATCGTATACACCGGAGATACCAGACCCTGCGAATCTATTCTTGAAGCTAGCAGGGATGCTGATCTCCTGATCCATGATTGCAGTTTCTCTGATGAAATGAAGGATTGGGCTGAAGAATCCGGGCATTCTACAGCCGGAGAAGTTGCAGCCCTTGCGAAGAAAGCAGGGGTCCGGAAATTGGTCCTTACTCACATAAGCTCTCGCTATACGGATGATGTTGAACCGATACTGACAGATTCAAAAGGGATATTTGAAAATTTAATCGTAGCAGAAGATCTTATGGATATTGAAATTCCGTTCAAGCCAGAATAAGCCTTTGAATTCATTTTAAGAACCGATAAAATTTAGGTTTTCAACCCTGGCTGGGAGATTAAACTCCCTTAAAATAATGTCCCGTCGTATACTCAATTCCTCTTATACTCAGCTTTCCTTCCTTTCCTGCAATAGCATCTTTGTAGTTTCTCACTATCTCATTTATCTCGGTATCGTGATTTAGCGACAGGTCAAGCCTGATGACGTCCACTCCATATCCTTTTAAATTCTTAACATACTTCAGCATATCAAGTACTTTAGAGTTGTAGATAAGAGTCCTGGTACCCTGACGTTTTACAGGAAACTCGTCACCGTCGTGATCCACAAGAAAAACTTCACTGTCGTTTCTTACGATTTTTCGATCAATAAGCGGTTTCAAAAGGTCATTTTCCGTAATGAGCATCATTTCTCTGCCAAAAACTAAAATCTCTATCTGGCCTTCCTCCCCAAAGGTCTGAAGAGCTTCAAATATATTCCTCATTTCACTCAGGTTCAATTCACTTGAAAGAGTTGCCCTATACGCTCCCGAATGATAGAATGTACGAGCTGTAAAGGCATTAAAGATATTGAACTCTTTCTGAGCAACAAAAGGTACTGCAAGCTCTCTTGCAAACTGTGCGGCTCCCAGATCCGAGCACGCTATACTGAATCCGGCTTCTTTAACTTTTTCAACGATAGGTTTGAGTTCATTTAGCTCACTATCGTGGGCTATTATGGGAAGTTTGAAAATAAGTTCGGTTTTTTCTATTTTCAAATCCTCAAGCCTTTCAGCATTATTAGAGGCTATCAACTCTTCAAACCTTGAAATAGGAATATAAACAATATCCGCACCTGCATATGCAGCTTCGAAGAGCGAGGGGAGATCACTCACATCTACACTGAGGAGAAGTTTCTTTGAAGTCTTTGAAGTAATACTTCCTGTTCCGTAAGCTTTTATATTTTTTTCTTCCGTACTGAACTCTTTGGAATTTTCCAGAAGTGGGTGTTTTTTGTCTTTTTTAAATCCCTTCAGGATTTGCTCAAGCAGGAGGTCTGCAGCTTTTCGCCTTGCATTCTTCAGGACACCGACCGGAACAAAGATACCTTCATCAGCTTCGATAGTTATTGAAGCGGCTTCAAATGGAGTATCTCCAAGGCTTTCCATTGCTTTTTTTATCTGCTCCGGAGTGGTTGGCACTTTTTCGGCTCCCTGGACAATATATTCATCCTCGAACTCCGCGCTGGTCTTATCCACACATTCCCTGCAGATATCTACTTTCTCTCCGATGATTTCTTCTCCAATTTCAACTGTAAGCCGCTCTCCGTTTCTGGCTTTTACTTTCAAGCTCACGGGGAAGGTTTTCATTTTTGTCTTTTGAAGAGAATCAAGCAGCTGTGTGTCGGTTGTCAGGTAAAGTTCATCCCCTCTCTGGACTGCCCTTCCTGTTTTCGAGCTGATCTCAAGCCCTACTTTCTCGCCTTTTTTTGCACTTTTCACACGCTCGCCTGAAATTGTTAATATTCCTGTAACCGAAGAGCCAAGCATTCGCTCACGAGTGAAAACGCTTATTCCGTCTTTCACTTGAATATCCTGGTCCAATCTGACAGTAAGTTTGGTGTTTCCCTTTGAGCGTGAAACATCCATAACTCTTCCTAACAAAATCCCGTAATTTGAGCTATATTTGGGATGGGATACACTCTTTTCACCAAGTATGAAGCCTTTAGTAAAACCCCTGTAAAAAAGTTTTGCAAGCTTAGCTTCACTCAATTTAAGCTCTTCTGGTGTAAGACTCTCTCTGATATTTTTTGGATTATCGGTTTCTTCAGGCTTGCAGTCTTCATCCTGTTTGCAAATACTTTCAACTGCAGCTTTATAGGCAGCAGCACTTGCCGTCACATATTCGGGCTTTTTCATCCGGCCTTCGATTTTGAGGCTTACAACTCCGGTTTTTACTATCTCTTCAAGCTCCGTAAGTGTGGAAAGCTCGGCACAGCTTATGGGATAGCTGCCTCCGATATGTCTATCGTCTACTTCTCTGCCATTTACACGGAATTCGTACCGCCGTCTACAGGGCTGGGCACAAGCCCCCCTGTTTGCACTTCTATCATGCAGGAAACTGCTAAAAAGACATTTACCGGAATACGAGTAGCAGAGAGCGCCATGAACGAAAACCTCGATGTCTGCTTTTGCACCGGCATTTGATTTTGAGTGTGCTACAATTGCACTTACCTCTTTTGCAGTGAGTTCCCTGGAAACTATTACTCTTTTTGCACCCAGTCCCGCAACAAAATCAACTCCTCTGCTGTTATGGATAGTCATCTGTGTGCTTGTATGCAACTCAAGGTCAGGATATATTTCTTTTAT
>JAUPKV010000479.1 GCA_030837265.1 Methanobacteriota archaeon | reverse complement strand
ACATCCGTAATTGAGAGTTCCATTTGTTCTTCGAGAAAAACTGAAAAAGTGGCCTGGTTTTTCCTCTTTTCCTTTAAAATAAGAAGTGCTGTTTCCCCTATATCTCCTGTGGTACGGATAAGGGACTCAATACTTTTTATGGCCATCCCTGAAGCCTTGGATAGGGCAACATACAGCAGGCTTGTGCCAATTCCCAGCTGTTCTCCCGTCCAGGCTGGGAAAACCTCACTCATAACGAAGTGAGTTGCAAGGGATAGCTCTTCTACCTCAACATTTTTAAGAAGATCTGCAACTTTATTTGTAGTATCAATTGTGCTAGGTGTTTTCTCAATTGCCTGACAGGTTTCTGCAAATTCCTTAAAGCTTGTCATTAGTCCACACAGCTTCTCCATTTATTGTTTTCCGGAGAGTTTTCCATAAATTGCAATCAAATCACTAAGAATCGCACTTGCGGTTTCCGTCGAGCCTGCACCTTTACCCGTAACTGTAATTTCCCCTGCAAGTTCGGTATGCACGGATGCGACATTGAGAGTTCCACCCACAGCAAGAGGATGTTTGATGGGTACAAGCCTTGGGGCTACATAGATCTTTTCTCTGTTAACCTCTCCAATAAGTTTGATAACTTGCCCTCTTTCATAAGCCATTTCCAAGGCTTCGGGAGTTATCTTTGTAATTCCCGTAACTTCAACGTCCTTATAAGTAGCATCAAGTCCGAAGATAGCATTTGCCAGAATTACCAGCTTACAGGCAGTATCAATCCCCTCCACATCGTATGTGGGATCGGTTTCTGCAATCCCTAATTCAATTGACTCGGCAAGAATGTCGGTGTAACTTGCCCTTTCTTCCAGCATTCTTGTTAGGATGTAATTACAGGTTCCGTTCAGGATACCTTTTATGCTTATAATCCTGTTGCCTGCGAGAACTTCGTTTGCCAGATTAATGATCGGCATCGAACCTCCTACTGTGGCCTCGAATCTGAATTTTGATCCTCCCGCTTTTGCTGCCTCCATGAGTTCCCTATACTTCAGGGTAAGAGGCCCTTTATTAGAGGTAATTACATCCTTTCCAGTTTCGAAAGCTGCAAACATATTCTGAAGACCTACTCCTCCTGTTTTTATGTTTGTGGGAGTGGTCTCGATTACAAGCTCGTGAGGTACGGATCTGATAACATCAGTGCCTGTCATATTTTCTAGAGCAACAGTCCCGTTTATCCTCTTGCGACAAAGGCAGTCAGCAAGATCTACACCTTGCGGATTGACAGTCGCACCCTTTGAATCCACAACGGCAACTACTCTCAATTCCAGCCCTATACTTTCCAGATAATCCTTTTTCATCAGGAGTACCTCGGCCACACCCTGTCCGATTGCTCCGAATCCAACAATCGAACAGCATACCGTCTTCATATTTTCAAATCTCCTAAAAATATTTTTTCAGGCTTGGGTATCAATCGGAAGGACCATTAACAGGTCTTTTTTTCTCGATACTTCTTTCAGGATATTGAGAGCCTTTTGCAATTCTTCTTTACCCACAGCATCAATTCTTATGAGCGCTGAAGAAAGCACATTAATGCCAGGCATGGAGAGGGAAAGATCAACGACCTCAGCAAAGCCTGTTTTGTCAATCTCGTCAATGGTATCCTGGATCCCTGTATGAACTACGTGCCCTATGAGAACTACATTTATGCTTTCCCTGAAACGATGTTCTCCAACTCTTACTACTCTAACTCCGCTTTCTTCCAGTTTCGCTTTTATTATTCCTATACTTTCAGGTTTGGTTTCCAACACAAGCTGTACTGGTACCGTTTTTCTTGGAGTTCTCTTTTGATGATGATGTAATACTGTTATCAGGTTAGCTTTGCATTCCGAAAGAGGCTGGAGGGCTAAAAGCATCTGCCCGGGCACATCTTTTAATTCAATGTCCATGGAAACTCTCATCATGTCCCTCATGCGATTTACAATATTTATAAATTTAAACATTAAGTAAGGCCTTAACCCTTGTACTTACCAATGAAAGCAGAAGGGCGTTCTGTAATTAGTCCTGATGATTTTTTAAAGCTATTCAGTGTTCTTGCTGCTTTGTGGGTGAATTTAGTTATATAGTTTGCGATTTATTTTTTTCAAAAGATAACATCTCAAATGAGGCTGCATCAATCTAGTATATTAAATACTTCCTTCGTTTTCTTCCTGCTTACTTCCATATTCTATTTGTTTAGAAATGTGTTCGTCGGGAATACGAATAATGTTCCCCCTACCTCTCTTAAATTTTTCAATGAGGCCACGCTCTTCAAGGTCAGAAAGCATAAGGCTGACTTTTGATTCCGAGTAGGGAGATTTCTTTCGAAGTTCTCTCTGTGTGATTCTGTTTCCACTAGCTCTAATTAGGTCCATGAGTTCTCTCAGATCGTCGGGGAGATTAATTTTGCGATCTCCTTGAGAGTCTCCTTCATCTACGGATATGGGTGCCGGTAATTTATATCTTATTTCAATACTTTCATCGAGACTTTCGTCAATACTTTCGTCAATACTTTCATCGAGACTCTCATCAATATTTCCATCGAGACTCTCATCAATATTTCCATCGGGGCTCTCGTCAATATTTTCATCGAGGCTCCCCACAAAACGATCTTTATTTTCTCCAGAAATTTCTGCTTCTTTTATGGAGTTTTCAGCTTGTAATTCTTTTGAAGCTCCGTTTTTTTCCGAAGAATCATTTTCATCAGGATAACCAGCTATTATCTCTGGAGATTTTTTGTTTCTCTTCTTAATGAAGTAACTTAAAAGGTAAATCCCTAGTAACGCAACAATAATAAAGGCAACCAAGGCAGAGAACAGATAAGTACTTTGAGATTCAGGTTTAGATACAGGTTTAGATACAGGTTTAGATACAGGTTTAGATACAGGTT
>JAUPKV010000478.1 GCA_030837265.1 Methanobacteriota archaeon | reverse complement strand
TACTTTTCGCAGTTTTCAGCTCTACACCATTAACTGATGCTTATTTTGCAGCAAACTATCCTGATTAGTCTGCTCCTGTTTTCTTTATAAAAGTAAGTAATCCTATATTGCGAAAAAAGCTAGATTTGATTCTTAATTTTACATTCTCAGTTCTAATATTTCTTTTTATATCAATTCCAGCACTAAATAGGTCTATTTTCTTTATAACGAAATCTCGGTGGTAAGTAATCTTGTAATAACCAGACTGCATACAAAAAAGCCAACTGCAACAGGTCTAACAATATCAATATAATTTTTATTAATTTGATCGAGCTGCAGTTGGGTTGTATGGTGGACAATAAAAGGTAGAAATTCTATTTTCATTATGACCGGTTACCAGATCGCAAATATTAACAGTGAAACGTACCACGGATCACAAAAAATTAATCTAAAAAAGTATGTTTTTTTTGTCCACTCCTTCAAAGCCATGAAAGGATGCTGAGGAAATAAGCTCTTTATTCATAAATGATGCCGTGAATAAATGGGAAAACTCGCACTTTATTTCGTGCTTAATCAAGAATTATCCAGGTTTCCGTCATTTTACTTCCAATATCAGGATCAAGCTGCATAGCTTTCATATACTGAGTTTTGGCTTCGTCAAAACGCCTCATTTTTCTCAGGAGAAGGCCATAACTGTAATGAAGAGGAGGATAATAAGGGTTCAGGATGAGAGCTTTCTTGTATTCTTCTTCGGCTTTTTCGAAGCGTCCCATTTCCGAAAGGAGGTTCCCATAGCTGTAATGTCCTTCCGCACTTTCGGGGTCCAGACAGAGAGCTTTTTTGTACTCCATTTCAGCTTCATACCTTCTTCCGAAACGTGCCAGCAGGTTTGCATAATTGCAGTGGACTTTCGAATCATTTTGATCAAGTGCAAGCGCTTCGATATATTGTGCTTCTGCTTCCGAAACTCTGCCTTCTCTTGCAAGGAGATTTCCATAGTTGAAACGAGTTCGCCTATGTCTGGGATTGAGAGTGAGGGCTTTCCTGTATTCGATTTCAGCTTCTGCATAACGCCCAAGGAATGACAATAAAACTCCAAAGTTATGATGAAGGCTTGGATCTTCCGGGTCCATCTCTATTGTAAGCCTGTATTCCTTTTCGGCATCTCTGAGTCTTCCGAACTCAAAAAGCAGGTTTGCATACCCCCCTCTGGCAGGGATATAATCCGGATCAACAGTAAGAGCCCTTGAGTAGTACTCTTCTGCTTCTCGGGCATAGCCGTATTCAGCTAACAAATAAGCATACCCGGTATTTGCTTTTACATGCATTGGGAAAGTTACCAGTACCTCTTTATATTCTTTCTCAGCCTCCCGGGTCTTTCCAAGTTCCAAAAGAAGTTCTGCATACTCACATCTTATATTCTCATCGGTTGGACTTTCTTGTAAAACTTCAAGATAGCTAGTTTCAGCTTCATGGGAGAAGCCCAAAACATGTGCAGAAATGCCCAGTGCAAGGCAGGCGTCTCCACGGAGCTTTCCAGATGCCCGTACAAAGCAAGCTTTTGAAAATACATATGCTTCCATGAACATTTTCTGCTGCTTGCATGTATTGGAAAGGTCAAGCAGAAGTTTAAGAGGAATTGATTCTTTCTCAGTACGTTCCAGAGCATAATCAACTGCAGTGCTGAGGTTTCTCTGGTTAGATCCAATTATTCCAATAACATTATATATAAATTCATCAATTGCATCGAAATCCATATATCCGGCACCTCAGAAGAGTGAGCTTTCTCTTTTTGGGGATAGGTAATACTATCAGTGTAACATCCGGAGTATATCTTACTTTTAATAGAATATATTAGTGAGTGAGTAGCTTATGCCGTTTTAGGTATAATGCTAGTGTATCAACAGCTTGTTAGAAATCTAAGATAATATTATAACTATCGTATAACAGTCTATCCCTTGTGTAGTTGATGAACTGCAACCTTAATCCAAAATTATCAATCGAATAGAATATCCAAATATTTAGGGGATTTAGTAACAATTATCTAACTTTTTTAAAAAAGAGAAAAGTATATAAACATATATAACCATACCCATCTCCCTAAATAATGCGATAATATTTATTGTAGCAACTTGCTTTACGTAGCTTTCTTAAAACTGTCTACTACAGCTATTGTTGAAACATAGAAACCGCACGGAGTCTAGCCACCTCTGAGATGATAGCAATGGATCCACTAGAAAAAATCTTTGGAAAAACAGCACAAATGACGGTTCTTCAAAATTTGAACGAAAACCAGAATGAGTCAACTTACCACTCAGGAAAAGCTGAGGAAACTGGAGTGTCTCACTCCAGCGTATCAAGGGTTATCACACCTTTGGTCGGATCAGGCATTGTTCTGGAAAAACCCCTGGGAAAACAAATCCGAACCTTCCAGCTAAATACGGAAAGTGAGGCAACACAGCTGATAATTGACTTTGTCAATAAAATCAATCAAATTGTAGAATAAATTTAATGTAAAAAACTAAAGGTATTGAAAGCCAGCAAGTATTTACTTATAGATTTATTTCTTTTTTAAAACTCAAAATTAATTTTTTTCCAGCTCTTAATTAGACCTACAAAGGTTCATATGCGCAAAACCCTAATTTCATTGGGTGTTCTGATGCGAGAAACACGCTATATTTACATGGATCATGCTGCCACAACTTTTGTAAAGCCAGATGTAATTGAATCCATGATACCTTTTTTGAAAGAGTATTTTGGGAACCCTTCTTCACTTTACCCACTGGGTAGAGAAAACAAAGAGGCAATAGAGACTGCACGGGAAAAACTTGCGAAAGCTCTTGGAGCCAAACCTGAAGAGATTTACTTCACATCAGGAGGAACTGAGTCGGATAATTGGGCTATTAAAGGAACTGCTTTCTCAGGGCGGAAAAGAGGAAAGCATATAATTACGACTGCAATTGAACACCATGCGGTGCTTTATCCATGTGAATATCTGGAAGGACATGGCTTTGACATAACCTATTTGCCAGTAGACAGATATGGGCTAGTAGACCCTGCAGAATTGGAAGCCGCACTCAGAGAAGATACGATCTTAATTTCGGTTATGTATGCTAACAATGAGATCGGTACTATAGAACCGATTCAAGAGATAGGGAAGGTTGCAAAGGAGAATGATGTGCTCTTCCATACCGATGCCGTGCAAGCTATTGGAGCTGTCCCTCTCGACATGAAGCAGAAACATAAAGATGTGGATATGCTCTCGCTTTCTTCTCACAAGTTTTACGGCCCAAAAGGAGCAGGAGCTTTGTTTATCAGGGAAGGAACAAAGATTGACAATTTCATGCACGGAGGCGGCCAGGAGAGAGGAAAACGAGCAGGAACCGAGAACGTAGCAGGGATTGTAGGAATGGGAAAGGCAATAGAACTTGCAACGGCAAACATCGAAAAACACAACGCTGAAATTCTAAAAATGAGAGATCGCCTGCTTTCCGGAGTCCTTGAGATTCCTGACTGCAGGCTGAATGGACATCCTGAGAAGCGCCTTTCAGGAAACCTGAATTTTAGTTTTGAGTATATCGAGGGTGAGTCCTTACTGCTCATGCTCGATCAGATGGGCGTTTGCAGCTCCACAGGCAGTGCCTGCTCCTCTGGTTCTCAAGAAATATCGCATGTATTGAAGGCAATAGGTTTGACTCCTGAAATAGCTCAGGGATCCCTGCGCTTGACACTTGGGGATGCAAACTCCGAGGAAGATATAGATTATGTTCTCAATGTACTGCCTGAAATTGTCGGAAAGCTAAGAAACATGTCTCCTTTCTATAAGCCTGGAAGTACATGTGGAAAATAAATGGAAGCATGTGATATAAAGTAAAGAATATAAATATAAATCGGGGGATTTTAATGTACAATAAAAAAGTCATGGATCATTTCATGAATCCGAGAAACGTAGGGGAAATTGAGAATGCTGATGGCATTGGAGAAGCTGGAAACCCGCATGGAGACCACATGAAGATTTTCCTGAAGATTAGGGATGGCCGAATCGAGGATGTAAAATTTAAAACTTTCGGTTGTGCAGCAGCTATTGCGTCCAGTAGTATGGCAACGGAACTTATAAAAGGAAAAACTCTTAAGGAGGCAATGGAACTTACAAACGAAGCCGTAGCTGAAGCTCTGGAAGGACTACCTCCCGGAAAACTGGAATGCTCGGTAGTCTCAAAGGAAGCTATCCATAACGCAATTAATGATTATCGTAAAAGGCAGGGACTAGAACCCCTTGAAGAATAACCTGAAAAAATATACAGAAATATTATTTTATCGAAAATTTAATCTGGTATTCTCCGGATGATACTCCATGAAAAAAATAGGGATTGCAATTACTGATCCTGATGATTGGACTGCCAGGGCACTGATAAATGCAGCGAAGAATAAAGGCTTTTCTCCCTATACTCTTGATCTCAGAACTGCAGTTGTGGATATGAAAACAACAATTTCAGAATCGACAGTTCATTTTAGAGCAGGGGATCTTTCCCTTTCAGACCTTGATGCCGTTATCGTGAGAGACGTTGGTGCGGGAGCCTTCGAAGGAGTTTCTTTCAGATTTGATATTTTGAGAGAATTGGAAGCTGGAGGAATTCCGATTATCAATTCCCCTGAAGCGATTCAGAACTCGGCAAACAAATATCACGCTTCTTATCTCATGTCAAAGGCTCTTCTTCCTGCTCCTGATACCATTGCAGTGCAGGATCTGGAAGCTGCCCTGAGGGCAGTATCGAGGTTTGGAGATTCTGTAATAAAACCTGTTTTCGGATATAAGGGAAAGAATATTGCAAGGATCAAAAATGGAGAAGTTTTATTTTCAGATAGAAAGTCCACATCTGTGTCTCTTGAAGAGGCTCTTGAGAGCTTACTTACGGAAAGGGGAATGCTATATATCCAGGAGTTTATAGAAAATCCGGGAAGGGACATCAGAGCCTTCGTTGTTGGCGGCGTTGCTATCGGTGCAATCTACAGGAAGGCTGCATCAGGTTCGTGGGTAAACAACCTGAGCCAGGGAGGTAGCGCAGACCGATGCGTCCTGACCGATGAGCAAAAAGAACTTGCAGAAAAAGCCTCCCTTGCAATAGGCACAACATTTGCAGGCGTCGATATTATAGAAGGATATGTTAAGGAAAGCTCACCACAGATCCTGGAAGTTAATGGGACACCTTCAGGAAAAGGAATCTACGATGCATGGGGGATTAATCCAGCAGAACATATCGTAGAATACATCAACAATATTTTGTGAAATTAATGTAAATGTTATTTGAACATTTCCAATTAAATCCAATGTATGATACCAAAAACATTTTAATTAGTCTAACCTTGAATAAGCCCGAGGTAAAGGATGAGTGAGTATAAACAGTGTATAGTTACCAGGGATGACCTGAAACTTTCCAAAGGCAAATTTGCAGTACAGGTAGCTCATGCTGCTATATCAGCGGCTGAATGGGCAAGTAAAAGCGATCTTGAAAAGTGGAAGGAAGGCGGACAGAAAAAAATTGTGCTTCGTGTTCCCACTCTTAAAGACCTTTTCGAACTTAAAGAAAAAGCAAGACGAGAAGGACTTCCAATAGCTATGATACAGGATGCAGGACTTACGGAAATCCCACCCGGAACGGTCACAGTTCTTGGAATCGGTCCGGCAAAAGAAGAGACCATAGATAAAGTAACAAAAGATCTTAAGCTGGTTTAATGCAGGCTGACCTGAGACAGGAAAAGTAAATATTACCGATATCAACTCAGGAGCAAATGAAAACCTAATTTAGAAATTGATCTGTTCCGACAAAAGGAGTGTTTGCAAATAATGGAAGTTCCCGAAATTGAAAAAAAGATAGGCATCAGTCTCTATTTTACAGATACAGAAGGCACCGGAGGACAGCTCCGCCAGGAGGTGGAAGACTTCATAGTAAGAGAAATCACAAACCGGGAGGAAGGGCAGGAAGGTAAGTATCTTGTACTTGAGATCACAAAGCGAGACTGGGATACACATCACTTTACCCGTACTCTCGCAAAAATCCTGCAGATAAGCCAGAAGAGGATCGGGGTTGCAGGCACAAAGGACAAACGTGCGCTTACCACGCAAAAAATTAGCATATTCGATATTGACGCTTCTAAAATCGAGAACGTGCATTTGAAAGATATAGAAATGAAAGTTTTAGGTCGTTCCCGGAAATCGATAGAACTTGGGGATCTTTGGGGTAATGACTTTAGAATTACGATCAGGGATATATCAAGTTCTCCTGAAGAGACAAAAAAGCTGCTGGATAAAACTACAGGTGAAATCCTGGCTCAGGGTGGAGTCCCAAATTTTTTCGGGATCCAGCGTTTCGGTTCTATCCGGCCTGTTACTCATTTAGTAGGAAAAGCTATTGTGGAGGGAGATTTTGAAAAAGCGGCCATGCTTTATATTGCCGAGCCCTTTCCTGACGAACCGGATGAAACTAAAAGAGCTCGCCAGTATGTAAAAGATACACGTGATTTAAAGGAAGGCCTTAAAACCTATCCCCTTCGTCTGGGTCACGAGAGAGCCATGATGAACCACCTGATTGCAAATCCGAATGACTTTGCCGGCGCTTTTCTGGTTCTTCCTAGAAACCTTTACAAAATGTTCGTGCACGGCTACCAGTCGTACATTTACAATATAATTATCTGTCGGAGGATCGAAAATAGTCTTCCTTTGAACCAGGCTGTAGAAGGCGATATTATCTGTTTCAAAAACGAAGTCGGACTCCCGGATTCCTCTAAAACGGAAATCGTTACGGCCGAGACAGTAGCTGCAGTTAACCGCCTGATTAAGAAAAATCGGGCTTTCTTAACCGCTCCCCTGCCGGGGTTTAGTACGGATTTTGCTTCAGGTATCCCCGGAGAGATCGAGCAAGAAGTGCTCCGGGAGCTTAAAGTTCCTCTGGAAGGTTTTGATATAAAAGAAATTCCTGAAATGAGTTCAAAAGGCACTCGCAGGGAAATCCTCCTGCAGGCAGAGCCAATGTTTAAGGTCGCAGACGACGAGCTGAATCCTGGAAAATCAAAGGCAGTACTTGAATTCATGTTACCTAAAGGGAGCTACGCAACGACTGTACTCCGGGAATATATGAAGGTAGATCCTCTGAAGATTAGCTGAGAAATCTACTCGTGCCTCAGTGAATCTACAGGCTTCATTTTTGCTGCTTTTCTTGCAGGATAAACCCCGGATAAAAAACCCACTACAACAGCCACGAAGAATCCGACAGCTATCAGACCCAGGGGAAACACAACTGGGAGTTTAAGGAGGGTTTCGACTCCGTATGCACCAGCAATCCCCACCGAGCTCCCAAGGATTCCCCCAAAGACACCCAGCAGGATTGACTCGACCATAAAGAGAAACAGGATATCAAAGCCCGTAAAACCAAGGGACTTGAGCACCCCAATCTCTCTTGTCCTTTCTGTCACGCTTACAAGCATAATATTCATAATACCAATCGATCCGACCAGCAGAGAAATCAGGGCAACTGTCGTGAGAAAAGAACCAAGGGCTGCTGCCATCATGTCCATTTGCTTCAAAACCTGAGCCTGGTTAATGATCATATAGGGTCTTGAATCTTTATCTTTGAAGTCTCTCTCTGAAATCCCAAAATTCCGGGAAAGGCGTTTATCCATTTCGTCCGAGGTCTCCTGAACTTTTGCAGGATCATCACCCTTTGCAAAGACTCCACCATAGTCTTTTTCACCAAGAATTTCGTTCATTAT
>JAUPKV010000477.1 GCA_030837265.1 Methanobacteriota archaeon | reverse complement strand
TCATTCAAAGAATTCACGAATTCCTATCATAATCCTAACAGCGTCAAATGATGAAAAAATAGGAATTGATGGTGTGAATAAAGGAGCAGAGCAGGTTTATGGCTACCTGGCTGAAGAAGCTCTTGGAAAAAATATAACAATACTGGAGTCAGATAATCTGAAAGGAGAGATAGAACAACTAGGTGAAATGGTTAAACAAGTTAAAAAAGTTCAACACTATGAAACTACAAATCTGAAAAAAATGCTACCATAATGAACGTTTCATTAACTCTTTCACCAATTATTGACCAGTCAGGAAAGATTGTATCTATCTCATGTATTGCTGGGGATATTACAGAAAAGAAAATTTCAGAAAAGCTTTTTCAGGAAAAGCGATTAGCTGAAGTCGCAAATACTACTAAGAATTATTTTTTGGCAAAGATAAGCCACGAACTGAGAACTCCACTAAACTCTATAATAGGTTTTACTGACATGCTTAATGAGCAGGCATATGGTAAATTGAACGAAAAACAACAGAGGGCTGTAGGAAATATCTCAAAGAGCGGAAAGCATCTCCTGAACCTTATTAACCACATTCCGGATATTTCTAAAGTAGAAGCCGGAAAAATGGAACTTAATTATAAAAATTTTGAACTTGCAACCAAATTAAATGTAATACGCAGCCTCCTGTCTCCCATTGCTGACCGTAAAAACATTGAAATTGAAATAGAGATAGATTTCAATCTTACAAGCATATGTGCCGACGAAGACAAATTTATGCAGATAATGTATAACCTGGTGGATAACGCTATAAAGTTTTCTGACGAAAAAAGCCTCGTAGAAATAAAAGCAAAGAAAAAAGGAGACATGATGGGAATAGCAGTTACAGATATTGGAATTGGTATTAAATATGAGGATCAGCATAAACTTTTTAAACCATTTAGTCAAATTGATTCGTTTTACTCCAGAAAATCTCCGGGAACTGGGCTTGGTCTTTGTTTGGTAAAGCAGATTGTTGACCTTCATGGTGGATATGTCTGGTTCAGAAGCAATCCAAACGAAGGAAGTATATTCGCATTTGTAATTCCAATAAATAAAAAGAAAATCGTCGATATGTTGAGTTAGAGGCCTAAAAGCATAAAATATCTAGAAAGACTAGTTTTTCTATTATTCACCAAGGTTTATTAAAATATATCTTGCAACTTAACATAATTCAGTAAAAATCACAGTATTTATCAAAAAGTAACATCAAATAATTGCAAAAATATTTTAATTTTTTAACATGTGTTTCTTTTACTACAAACTGGTAGGTATTTATTAACCATGGTGTTTTTTAGTTAAATTTTCAATAAATTATTTAAAATGCAATTATTATTATCTTACAATGTGAAAATTTATATTAGTGTTTATTAAAAATTGTCAAGTTGGAGTAAATTATATCTTCTTTTTTTTAATTGTCGATTCTTAATTATATTTCTTTATGTGTTATATTGTTTGACTACAAATAAAGATTCAATGTAATACTACATCTTTGGTTTGACTTTTCGATTTAAGTATTTTATCCCTATTACTAAAATTTAAGGAGAGATAAGATGGAATATGAACTTGAAGAAGTCGAAAGAGATTATATAGAATTCAGAAAGGAAATGGGCGAATATACTATAGAAATGATGAAAAATAATATATTCATGGTAGTTACAGATGCTGTAACTTCCTTTAGCTAAAAAGAGTACTATTTTGAAATCACATTTATACTGATGAGCTTACTCGAAAATTAAAGAAGATTGTTTGAAAATCTAAATACAATCTAACAATCCTTTAGATTGAGACAAAAATGTTACTAAGTTTGTTATCTATTCCATTATTTATGTTATTTTTATGCTAACAATATGCACAACATGCAATACTATAAATGGCACAAATAATGGCACAAATTTAGTAACTTTAAGAACATGCCCTCTTTCATTATGGATTTGTTCAATAGTAGGGTATGAAAAGCAGAAACATGCAGATTTGGCCTGTCCTCGACAGAAAGAGTGAACATTGTGGCAGAAATAGTAGTAATATGGGAACCAACAGAATGGAAAAGAGTGTGTCCACACTGTAGTGCAATGAACCTCAGCAAAATACCAGATATGAAACATGTATGCGTGGAATGTAATAAATAAAGAATACCTTGCAATTGTTGCACACACCGAAGAAGACTAATGGACCGAAAGATGATGCCTGGCAGTCGGGGTTACGGAGGATCCCGAGATCTCGAGGATTACTCTTGTCGTGCATGGGGACGACCATGTGCTTGAACAGGTCGCAAAGCAGCTGAACAAACTCGTGGACGTCATTAAGGTCTCGGATTTCGGAGGGGATGATGCGGTTGAGAGGGAACTTGCCCTCATCAAAGTAGCAGCAGATAAGGACAATAGAGCCGAGATCATACAGATTGCAGATATCTTCAGGGCAAGGATAATTGACGTTGCTCCCAAATCAATGACAGTTGAAGTAACAGGAGATGAAGGCAAGGTTGACGCAATCGCAAAACTACTGAGGCAGTTTGGTATCAAAGAGACGGTCAGGACAGGCAAAATTGCTATGGTCCGTGGCCCAAAGTATGTTTGATCCAAAGGTTCTGTGAAAAAGTCATCGCAGAACCAAACAACCCTCTTTTCAAATTTTACTTCTTTAATGGGATGAATGCGGCAACAGTTGCAATATTCTGCCCTTGATCACTCCGGATAAAGTCAATGAATTCCTTTGTGAGACCTTTTGCTCCCCCATTGGTATACATGTAAAGGGCCCTCGAGAGGGGGTATGCACCATTTCGGATGGTCTCATAACTTGGAGATACAGGGCTGTTCCCTTTTTCCAGGCTTAAGGCCTTAGTGCTGTTATCGAGGTACGAAAATCCAATGTATCCTATTGAGTTTGAGGTCTGAGATACATTAATAACTATTGCCCCTGTATCTGCCTGGGTAAGGGCGTCAGCCCGATAATTATCACCACTCATAACAAGTGTCTGAAAGTCCTTGTAAGTTCCCGAATTGCTATCCCTGCAGTTTACTACAATAGGGGTATCCTGACCACCGACTTCCTTCCAGTTGCTTATGCTCCCGTTGTAAATACCGCGTACTTGTGTGAAGTTAAGGTTAGATACCGGGTTTAAAGGATTTACAATCACTGTAATGCCGTCATAGGCAATAACATACGCTATCGGATTGATTCTATTCTTTTGTGCAGATGCAGTTTCGTTTTCGTTCATCTCCCTGGACGCATCAGCAATGTCTACCGTGCCGTCAATGAGAGATGATATCCCGATACTTGAGCCACCCCCTTTGACTATTATAGTTTTTCCCGGATTTTTTTTCATAAATTCTTCTGCCTCAACTTCTACCAGGGGCTTTATTGTGTCTGAGCCTTTTACGTAAATACTTTGTAGATCAGCAGCCGTAGTACCCTGTGGAATAACCTCCTGAGATTCATTCCCATCAGAAGGGAAGCCTCCATTGTTTTTTCCAGTACATCCAAGTCCCAGAACCGTAAACCCAATTACTAATATTATGAAGACGGTGTAAATTTCTAATTTATTTGCCAATAATAAGCCCCCTTTACTTACATGAAATTTTAAATCCCTGAAGGATCATACAGATTCAGCATCATAAATTAATTGTGGAACTGTTAATGAAGCCGGGCAGTTTTTTCCTTTTACCGTGAACCATATAGTGAACTCTGTCCCATTGTTCCTTTTAATTTCAAGTCTGCCATCTAACTGGGCTACTAAAGAAGTAACCAGCTGAAGCCCAAGACTATCCAGCTCTTCGATGTCAAGGTTTTCGGGAATCCCAACTCCGTTGTCTGAGATAGTCAACTCGAAAGTTGTGCTCCTGAATTTTTCATCTACACTTTTAAGATATGACCCAATTTCTTCTCGTTGCAGTTTTATCCGGATTTCTCCCCTGTCTCTCCCTTGAAATGCATGTTTAAGGGAATTGGATACGAGTTCGTTAATAATAATTCCCAGCGGGACAGCAGTATCCATATCGAAGAATGCGTTTTCGACCATATCCATCTTTAAGCTTATTTCTTTACTTCCGATACAATATGTTTGGAGAAGCTTCTCGGAGAGTTCTTCAACATATGGTGGAAGGTTTAAAGTTTCGCATCCTCCACCTTTGTATAATTCCTCGTGTATCAAGGCCATTGAAATGACTCTGTCCTGGCTTTCTCTGAAAGCTTCAAAAACATCCACATACTTGATGTGCTCTAAGTTCTTGAATTTCTCAGCCTGCAGGTCAAGCAAGGATGAGATTACCTGAAGATTATTCTTTATTCTGTGATGTATCTCCTGTTTGCGGGCAATTTCAATCTCTGCTAAAGCTTTCTCTGTCTCTACTCTTTTTGTAATATCTCTACCAATTACTGAAATCACTGTCAGCTTTCCATGTAAATCATAAACAGGAGAAAGAGTTAACGAGACATCTATTACCTTTCCATCCTTTCTTAGCCGCAATGTCTCATAATTGTTAATATTTTCTCCTTGCTTAATTCGTTCAACCAATTCTTTTGTCTCACCACCTAAACTGGGTGGAGCTAAAATGGATACGGAATTCCCCGAAATCTCTTCGGCTGAATAACCATAAACTTGTTCTGCACCTTTATTCCAGCTGGAAACAAAACCTTCAAGAGATATAGTTATAATCGCATCACTAGACGATTCTACTATATTCGCCAGGTTCCTGATTTTTTCTTCAGACTTTTTACGCTCCGTAATATCCTGAACTGTTCCTTTCATTTGAATGGGGATATTACGCTCGTCTAAAATAACCTCAGCTTTTCCATGAACTGCACGCTCGGACCCATCAGGAGTGATGATTCTAAAATCAATGTCTAAAGGTTCACCATTTAAGGTATTTTTGAGGGAATTTGTTAAATTGGCTCGGTCATCTGTATGCACATGAGTTAAAAATAAGTCATAAGTTATTTCAAATTCATCTGGATTGAGTCCAAAAATACTATATATTTCATTAGACCAGTACAGCTTATTAGTTTGAATGTCCCAATTCCAATTTCCTATATAAGCCATATGCTGAGCTTCAGTAAGACTTTTTTCACTCTCTTTCAATGAATTGAAAGCTGCTTCAAGCTTAGATGTGCGTTCTTTAACCAGGTTTTCCAAATTGTCAAGATTATCCTTATGCTTAACAATCGTTGCTAAAATCGCTAGAAGAGTTAAGAACAATGCGATCAGCATATTATTTGTTTTTTTCACGAGCATTTGACTTTGTATTGCACTCATGTCAAATTCTATTTCAGCGGTTGCAATGGCCTTTCCACTCTGGTCGTGTAAGGGATATGTAACATGAATAATCGGTTTTCCATTTTCATTGTAGGAAGCGAGAATATATTTATTCGTGTCCATTGCCGCGAGATCAACGGCATTTGAAGGCAAATGAACATTTGACCTGGTGCTACTTGCTAATGTCCAGTAGCCTCTCCAGTAGCCGGGAATTTTAATCCCATCAGGCGCCTTCCCATGAATATTAATCATGGACATACTCATACTGGAAGCCATCAACCTATCCACGATGGTTTGCGAATCATTATGTAACTGAGTATCGCTCGTTATTGAAGCATCAATCGTTTTTGCGATAGATATACCTCGTTCTTCGTAAAGGATATTTATGTTTTTCATTTCCCTTTCCGAATCGAGAGATGCTGCAAGCGTCATGATGATTCCGAAAACCAATACTATCAATACAAATGATAAGAGCATTCTGTTTAAAATCTTCATTTTTTTCACATCTATGTGATGAAATTCCCAGGTGACCCAATGGTGGAAATCAAACTTTTATCTACAGTGATATCCACAGTTGAAGGACTTAACATCGGAATTTTCTATTTCTGTTAGGTACTCCTCCTCATCAAAGCTGTGTTTGTGGCCTCGGACATCATATAAATAAACTGGAAACTAAAATAAGCTGGATTTTTTGTATTCAAGAAGCATTTATATTGATTTTGAGACCCTGTGCCTAAAGAATTTGGTAACTGTATTACCTCAACTTTTTGGAATGTTTCGACTATTCCAAAGACATTCTGCTCGCAGTTTGAAAGCTCTGTTTACAACACGCTTACTGGAATTGAGAGTGAAAGTTTCCTCTCCAAAACTAACGGCTCCAATTTTCACGCTTTTTCTTCCCCCACTATAAAGATTTTATAAAAACATTTATTTTAATATAATAACGTTATACTTATTATAAATATTTATCTTAATAGACTAACATTATTAAAATAGTATTACAATTTTGTATTCTCTGTGTTTTTAAATAATAACCTCAAAAACGTAGAAATTGGATTATGGTATCACATAAATTGTTTGCATTTATAAATATAAATTTGTACTGAAGTTTCGGAAAATAACTTTATGAAGAATAGAAAATAATAGATGTTCAAACTCTTATATACATTTCCAATAATTCGCAAAAATATGGATAACTGAACTTTTATGAGATTAAGGATAATATTTTTATTGCGCTAATTTTCGTCAGCAGTTTAATAATCAGCACCGTTGGAGCAAAACCTGTAATCATAAGCTTCAAGGATAAAGCTCATCCTTAGATTATACAGCCTTACGGAAAAATAAATCACAGATACAAACACATTCCTGCAGTGGCTGCAGACCTTCCCGAACAGGCGATTGAAAATCTGAAGAAGAATGACAAAATTGCATATATCGAACCGGACTATGAGGTAAGGGCGCTGGGACATACTGTACCCTGAGGGATAAGTAGAATTGGGGCTCCAACGGTACATAAAAAATGGCTTCAAAGGGAATGGAATCAATGTTGCAATAATAGATACCGGAATTAATTATAACCATCCTGACCTAAACCTGAGTTATAAAAGAGGACATGATTTTGTAAACAATGATGAAGACCCTATGGATGATAACGGGCATGGGACACATTGCCCAGGTATTATCTATGCGGTAGATAATATCAAAGGTGTTATTGGCGTTGCCCCGGAAGCAAAACTATATTCATATAAGATGCTCGATAGTCAAGGAAGCGGCTATACCAGCGACTTGACTGCAGCAATTGACTGGGCAATTCAAACCCACAATGATACAGATACAACAAATGATATTAGGATAATATCTATGAGTCTGGGTTCAAATGGTAATGATGTTGCCTTGGAAAATGCACGTTCTGAAGCAAATAAATCCGGAATTCTGCTAGTGTCCAGTCAATCCTTAAGGATTGAATGATACTGAACAGTTGTTATTTTTCTAACAGTAATACATGTAGTGCCCGCAAAGCTTAAAAGAGTTGGAAGAAAATAAGGTGTTCTAAGCTGTTTTTCTTTATCTCAAAAACAGCCATGAAAATTACCTGCATTTTATTCAAATTATCCGCAGAGAGCAACTTTTTCAAACATCAGTTTAAATTACTTAATTTCAGAAAACTGACGGATTTCTGCAGAAAACTTACCCAAATAACCGGGAGTATTCTGCTCAAAAAACTAACTCATTTAAACTGAATAAATTAATAGGAGAATCATTTAAGGAGGATCAAGCACGGCAACGATAATTTACGACAATGAAGTCACTTTTGATGCACTTAAAGACAAAACCATTGCTATAATGGGTTACGGAAGCCAGGGGCATGCTCATGCCCTGAACCTTCACGATTCAGGACTCAATGTTATTGTCGGGCTCCGGAAAGGCAGTCCAAGCTGGGTAAAATCCGAGAGTGACGGCCTGAAGGTAATGACTGTGTCCGAGGCTGCAAAAGCTGCGGACATTGTAATGATTCTGCTCCCGGACGAAAAGCAGTCTTCAGTCTATTACTCCGAAATCGAGCCTAATCTGGAAGCTGGTAATGCCCTGGTTTTTGCCCACGGCTTTAACATCCATTATAACCAGATAGTACCCCCGAAAAATGTTGATGTTTTCATGGTCGCCCCCAAAGGTCCCGGGCATATCGTAAGGAGGACGTACACTGAAGGAATCGGGGTGCCTGGATTGATTGCAGTCTTCCAGAACGCTACGGGAAATGCCAGGGAACTTGCCCTCTCATATGCCAAAGGTATAGGTGCAACTCGAGCAGGTGTTTATGAGACTACTTTCCGCGAGGAAACCGAGACCGACCTTTTTGGAGAACAGGTGGACCTCTGTGGAGGGTTGTCGGCACTTATTAAGACAGCTTTTGAGGTGCTTGTCGAAGCAGGATACCAGCCTGAGATGGCCTACTTTGAGACCTGCCACGAGGTCAAACTGATTGTGGACCTGATTTATGAAGGCGGGCTTGAGAGAATGTGGCACTCGGTTTCCAATACGGCAGAATATGGAGGCATGACAGTCGGGCCAAAGATAATCAACGAACAATCTCGCAAAGCTATGTATGAAGCTCTCGAAAGAATTCAGAATGGGGAATTTGCCAAAGAATTCGTCCTCGAAGGCATGGTTAACCATCCTGTACTTAAAGCCATGGAACGCAAGGAAAAGGAACACCAGCTTGAGATCGTCGGAAAGCAAATCAGGAATAACATCCCCTGGCTAAACAAAAAGATTGATGATGACTGATTTTGAAATCACCCGAGGGGAGATAATGCCAGTAGCAGGAGAAAGCAAGGTCATCGATACTATCCTTAACAGGCGGAGCGTCCGGGAGTTTACGGACAAACCTGTTAGCAAGGAAGACACTAACTTAATCCTGAACGCGGGACGATGGGCCCCCTCAGGTTTGAATAACCAGCCCTGGCGATTTATTGTTATCCGGAACCCGGAGACTATTCGTAAGCTCTCGGAATGCACTCATTATACAGGCATAGTAGCAGGGGCTCCCCTGCTTATTACTACTTTTCTGGACACTGAAGCTTCCTATCACAGGACAAAAGATATCGAAGCAATAGGGGCTGCAATCCAGAACATGCTGCTTGCCTGCTGCGAACTTGGCCTTGGCGGAGTCTGGCTTGGGGAAATCCTAAACCAGAAAGAGAAGGTCAATTCTATCCTGGAATGCCCTCCAAAACTTGAGCTTATGGCAGCTCTTGCAATAGGGGAGCCGGCTCCAAAAGAAAGGACGTCTACGCGTAAGGCTCTTTCAGAAATAGTATTTGACGAAAAGTACGGGCAAAGTTGGGAAGAATAAAATGATTTAAAGTTATTTTTTTCGATAAGCTCTTACTTCAAATCCTCGTACTTCTTTGAGCTCCAGAACCTGAACAAAAACACTTTTGCTAAATTAATTCAAATAATTATAGATCCTTCTTACTTTCAAGTTTTTAATTTATTTTTAAGAATATGAGGAGTTGGGGGGAAGGAGGTTCCCCCCTATATTCTAGGGTGTTTTGTCTGACTAACAGAGAACTCAACTGC
>JAUPKV010000476.1 GCA_030837265.1 Methanobacteriota archaeon | reverse complement strand
TGGGTCTCTCCTAATGTTGCTTTTAATTTCTTTTTTAATTTATTATCACTTGTTTTGATCGCTTTCATCTAAGTTAATCATATTTGAACTTTTTTTAACAAAAATAGGCTATTTCTACGTTTGTCCTTCGAGATTGGTCAATAAACAATTTTATTAGTTAGATTTATATAAAATAAATGAGTTATAAAAGTGAACGAGCGAGGCATCAAACTTTTTTTACATATCAAATCCCCAAACCCCCCATTCCCAAACCCCCCACTCCCCAAACTCGCTCGTTCATACCTTACTTCACTAATGATGGCGGGTGAGGTTGTATATGATTCTGGAAAGGTTTACTTGCCTTACTACCATTGACAAGAGATTTCGAAAATTCAAAATTGCGAGTTAGAACATTTCTATATCACAACATTTTACTGAAGGCTCTTAGCCAACTCTGTTCCTAACTTACTTTTAGTATATACTTAATTGTGGCACTTTCATGTTGAACTAATGTTCTCAAATTCATATCTGTAATATCTCATATTGGATTATTCAGGCTGCAACTTCCCTGGTCAGGATATAACCGATCATCTCAGGATTTATCTCGTTTTTTTTGAAACTTCTTTTTCTAAAGAGTATCTACTTAATTTGAAGAGGATACCTTATGTTTTTATAATTCCAATAATATAATTTTCATTATTAATCCAAGATGGATTTTCTACTTCCTCTAATAATCATCCTCTAATAATCAATTACATTTTGCAGATATTTATTACCTGTATCTGTTCACAATTCTCTTTCCTAAAAGCAGCTGAGGTTATTATGACTGACAACGAGAGATCACTGAAGTATTATGTGCCCATCCTTTTAATACTCTGTTTCTTTGTGCTTGTACAGGCTCTTGCTTTATTTTTGTCTGGTTTGATGGCAAAAATTGGGCTGCAAGTATTTAATGATCCGACAGAGATTTCCAATTCCGCGATTTTTTTTGGTTTAATGTTGATTTCAGCCATAATAAGTCTAATATTGATAAAATTCAGCGTTCGGAACCTATCAGAAAAGTCATTAATAGCAGATCCCAAAAGTTACAATAGATCCATAACACCCAGTATCCATTCAGACTATGCATATCGCAACCGTAAAAGTTACGGTGAGTCACATGCTTTTCAGACTGGTTCCAAATGGATCTTCAAATTTCTTGTATACAGTTCAACCATGTTAACTCTTTATATCACATTCGTAATATTATTCACTTACATCCCATTTTTATCAGCAGCAGAATACAATATTGCCAGTTTTGTTGCAGCCATCACACTAACAGTGTTGCTTTACAAGTATCCGGAATGGTATATCGTCGATATTACCGGTGTTCTTTCGGCCGGTGGTATAGCCGCGTTATTCGGAATTTCTTTTTCAATTATACCGGCGATAATTGTTCTTTTGCTTCTTGCGGTCTATGATGCCATTTCAGTATACAAAACAAAGCATATGATGACCATAGTAGATGCAGGCATGGATTCGAAATTACCACTTATGTTGATTGCTCCAAACAACTTGAATTATTCGTTTATCAAAAGTGGCTTTAAAAAAGAAGGCAGCAACGAAGCTTTTTTTGTAGGGGTTGGGGATGTTGTCGAGCCTACCATATTGGTCGTCTCTGCTCATATTTTTTTACACAGTGCTTATCCTGTAATTGGAGCAATGTTCGGTACACTTCTTGGCTGCCTAGTTCTGTTCACCGTAGCTATCAAAGGAAACAGCGCTCAAGCAGGGCTTCCTTTCCTTAATTTAGGAGCAATACTTGGATTTTCTGCCGGCGGCCTGCTCTCGGGATTTCACTGACGTATCAGCTATCAGGTTGATATTTTTAGGGTAGGTGAGCTAAAAAAGATCAATTTGAAAGTCATGATATTTTATCTATATTCGGGTTTGTGCTGGTAATCTTGTCTGCTCCCTATATGATAAATGCTGCAATACTTAAAGCGTGTTTTGAGGACTTTTCTACTTATACACGCTCAACTAGCCCCATTTGAACTTTGGATATTTTTGTTATTAAAAGGACTGTTCTGCAGCACCTTGCGGAATTTCTAGGAAGGAAAAAGATAAGGTTCGTTGGTGAAGGTGTTACTAAACTGAGAGAAATAGACGATAGGTAGACGCTTATTACAGATTTCTCATGACTTAGAGTCTATCAAAAAGACTTTAAATTTGATGTCAGTCTCAGGCAGTTGTTTTAAATAGCAACTCTTCTTGATCGTATCAAATGCTCTCGGAGATAATAAGCTCGAGAAGAGCCAGTCTCGACAATTGCATCTAATAAAACTTTGTAAGCATTATAAATCTCCTTTGATAAGAGTGCAGTATTCTCAAACAATAAATAACGGCTTAAAGCCATCTCCAAATAGAAAACAGCGTTTCTTGAAAATAATACAGTTCCACCAATTTCCTTTTGATGCTTTGAAAGTATTGATAATCCAGACTCAAAGAAAATTTCAGGATAATGGAACATTAGAGAGGACATAGCTCCAAAAACATCTGAATTTATTCCAGCATTTATCACGAATTGTTTTATTGAATCCTCTCCTAACTCTATGTTATCACGTTCATTACCTGTGTTTTGGCTATTTATATCAGCAAATAACATGTGACGAATTAATTCACGTTTTTCATTTATTTGTCGAAGTGTCGATTTTTCTTTAGCAGTTTTAATTGCAATTTTTTGAACAGGCTCAGATAGTTGTCTCCAGAACCACCAGAAACGATCTTTTTTTCCTGTCCTTTCTGCAATTAGATGAACCCATAATAATACGGAGTCAATTAAATGGGGTGCCTTATCACATTCGGCCTTTATTTCTTTTGTAAAGATTTGTTCCACACTCAAATCCGAAATACAAAATAAGTAGCCTGCAAGTGTTTGACAGAAGTTCATCGTGAATTCGTAAGGTATATCTGTTCTATCCTCTTTTCCAAGATTATTGGTTTCTTCTATTTTAGACAAAAATGAAAGAGTTTGCGAAAGAAGTGAGATATGAATGGGATCAATTGACCCATTGGGAATAATTAAAAAAGTAGTTAATAGGTATTGTAGATTATAAAAATGGAAATCAATATTATTGATATCAACTTCAATAAGTCCAAATACTGTCTGATATCGCAGATTATCAAGCCACGAATTCGATTTATTGAGATCAGATTCACTATTCTGTTTAGAGTTCTCAAGCTTAGTATTTGTTAATCTTTTAATACGATATTCTTTAGTGTTCAAACGTGCATACTCAATAGCTCCCATTATACAATTCTGAGCAAAAGTCGGATCTCTCTGCCATAAATAGTCTCTGATGCCAATAGCAGCTTTATTTCGAACATTTTCGTTTGCGTGTGTAAGTGCTGTACTGATAGTTTTCTTTATAAAAAAGATATCTTCGTCTTCTGAAACAAAGTCGAAAATTATAGGAAGAATCGAGGCAGCTGCTGCTGCACCATCACTCTCTGTTTTATCAACGATTGACATGTGGTTTTCCGTATCAGCATTCGTTAAAACAGCATGGATGACTAAATCTATACACCATGATAAATCTTCGTTATTAATTTCTTTAGAATAATCTCTTAAAAATATTACGGCAGCTTTTATAATGCTTCCATACAACATGTTACCAAAAACACCAGGCTTCTGGCCTTTTAAAATCTCAAAAAGATTCTTTGTTTCCCCAAGAGCATTGTCAAAACAGCTGTAATATTCTCTATCCTACATTCGGCAGGTCGACATTAAGAGTTTAATGTTTTTAATTATAGCGTTTTTTGAACATTATGTAAATTTGCATTACACTCGATACAGGTTAACAATTGACTCAAATCCTATATTCTATATAAGTAGCGAACCATTTTTGGAACAGTACTATAGTGTGGA
>JAUPKV010000475.1 GCA_030837265.1 Methanobacteriota archaeon | reverse complement strand
TTATTACGTTCTTTGTTGTGAAACTATTTTTTTTTCAATATTAAGATTTTTTGCAACAGAAATACCTATAGAAAATTTTAATGCTTTCTTAAATTGTTTGTATCTAACTAAAAATAAATATATTTAAATATATGTAGTCAAACATCTTAAATATGAGAAGAACGTAAAGACAAAAGATGATTAAGAGTTAAAGGGGTTTTTCTCTTAATCACCGAGGTTGAATCACTCAATTGGGAGCCAAATCAGAGGTGGCTAAAAAGGCTCCCAATTATTCTAATGATTTAAGATATTTTTTTGTTTAGTTGGATTTTTAGATACACTGGCATACTATTTAACAATGTGCATAATTAAAACTATTATAATGTCATAAAATAAACGTTTTAATTTATATTTTTACTATTAATCCATTTAAGATTTGACAATTGAAATTTTTGGTAAAGATTAAAACTTTAAATGCCAAATTTTTTATAAAAAGGCTCAAATAAATACCCCTTAAATATTCTTCCATTTTCTCTTTTTTCTCTTTTTATATTGGTCTGTCTTGCATTTGTGAGATGTCTATCCTGAAATTATTTCATCTTAAAAGTTTCGATCGTGGGCTTGAATCATTGAAAACCGAAAGCTGAAGAATTTCTCGACATAATCATCTAATATATAGGATGTACTTGCTTTTTCGGAATTAATCTATAAATCAGGGACACGACCGGAAAAGGAAATAATAACATTGAGAAGTGTACAACTTAATGGTTGTAATCGAAATAAGAAAGATTATTATTTCCTTTTTTACTTCTTACTATATTTGCTTCTGAGCCTGAATGTTTAAATATCAGGTTTTATCTATATTTTTATGTTTTGTATATACTTTTATGTTTTTGTATATACTTTTATGTTTTCTCTATACTTTTATTGGCAAAACTACGAAAGGAATGCACTCTGTATATAGCTTCCTCTGTGATGCGAAGACAGTATAATTATGAAGCCACCTTGTAAATATTGAATCATTCGGAAAGACAATCTGTCCACCAAAAAATACAGCGTTCGGAAACTTCTTTAAGATTTCTGGTGCAAGCTTTGTAATCTCGTCAACAACGTCAGTACCGATTGAAGTATAATGTTCGGAATGGTAACCGTATGATGAAACTAATTTTACATACTTATCTATATCCTTATTTACCTCAACTTGGAGTCCTTTAATTTCGTCTACTCCTTTGAATACCCCAGCGTCGATAACACCAATTTGTATAAATACAAAATTTTTGAATGTCCCCCCAAATAATTCGAATATACTGGAAAGTGCGCGCATTCCTAAACCATTAAAACCGTTTACAAGTAGTACTGCAGTCTTATCTTCTAGATTGACTCTTCCAGCTGTATCATTTTCAATAATAAGCAAAGATGAGGGATATTGGATTATCCTGGCATTCAGTTCTTTAATGAGCACTGAAACGGAATCATAATGGCTCCTGATGGTGACAACAACTCCAACAAAGGTTCCAATAATAAGCAGTGTCACCCATCCGCCTTCACCGAATTTAACGATTATCACTGACACTAATATCACAATTGTCAAAACCAGGCCCACACCATTGATAACTAATTTCTTCTTCCAGTCTTTGATCTTCGTTCTAGCTTGCCACCAATGGCGGACCATTCCTGCTTGGGATAGAAGAAATGTTATGAAAACAGCTATGCTATAAAGTACTATCAGGAGTTTGACCGATCCCTGGGTTAGGAAGACCATAATTAACGCTGAAATACCCATTATTAATATACCATTTTGTGTCACAAGTCTGTCACTCAGCGTTGCAAACTTAGTAGGAACCCATCGGTCTAATGCCATATTTGCCAGGACTCGTGGACCATCTAAAAATCCAGTCTGTACTGCTACAAACAATAGTGCTGCTTCTGAGATGAGAGTTGCGATCACAAAATAAATACCTAAAGTTTCCCATGATGTTGTACATTCTCAAATAATACGGCATTTAGAGTTTTTCCCGCTACTGGAGCAACATTAAAAAGTATATAAGCAATCAACAATCCTGCTGCCATGAATGCCAAAGAAATCGCCATAAGATGCATGGTCTTCTTTGCCGTCTGCACTCTAGGTTCTCTCAATACCGGTACTGCATTACTTACAGCCTCAATTCCCGTATATGTTCCTGCACCCATGCTGTATGAATGTAGGATAATAAAAAGCAATCCCGAAAGCCCCACTCCGGATGTTACATTGTGGACTTTTGTGACAGTGGGCTTAGTAGCGAGAATAGATTTATAAATAACCTATTCACTAATCGACTTCCTATCTTTTCCCCTGTGGAAAAGGTTAGTTTCGAACAAATAACAGCAGTCGTGAACTATAGTTTCGAGCTAAAAATTTGCACTTCATTCGTTCGAGTTTGATAACCGCAGAAGAAAGGGAAGATGCGAATAGCTTTTCCACATCTTCGTTTCAAGTGGTTCACATTTCGTTAAATCAGTGAAAAAATTTTGGTACTTGACTATGAATGATCACACCTAATATTACCTCTGATGCTGTAATGTTCATCCTCTTTTTGGTAGTTGTTACCGGGATAGCATTACTTTTTAGCAATTACATTGCTCGCGTTTTTGCAGGAAACATGTCCCGGGGATTTCCGGGCCATGTTGAAAAGACGATTTACAGGCTGATCGATACAAGCCCTGATATAGAGGAGGGATGGAAGGGATACTCCCGCGATATGCTCATTTTCAATGGTTTAGGTTTTATTTTTCTTTTAATGCTTCTTCTTCTTCAAGGCTTTCTTCCTTTGAACCCGCAGAAATTCGGGGCTTTTGATCTTTTCGTTGCAATCAATACTGCTGCCAGTTTTGTTACCAATACAAACTGGCAGGTCTACAGTGGAGAAACTGCAGCAAGCTACCTTACTCAGATGGCAGGTTTTACGGTACAGAACTTTCTTTCCGCAGCTACAGGCATCTGCATAGCAATTGCTGTGATGCGCGGAATTACCCGTCATTCAACCGATAAAATAGGTAATTTTTGGGTGGATATGACTCGCTGCACCCTTTACATCCTCCTGCCGATTGCTTTTATATTTGCCCTCGTACTTGTCTCTCAGGGAGTCATCCAGAACCTTGACCCTTACGTCAACGCTGTCGGATACGGTCAGACAGGACCGCAGACAATTCCGATGGGGCCGGTAGCCTCCCAAGAAGCGATTAAAGAGTTTGGTACCAACGGAGGAGGTTTTTTCAATGCAAACTCTGCACACCCGTATGAGAACCCAACACCTCTTACCAATCTGATAGAGATTTTCCTCATCCTTATTATTCCAGCAGCCTTGCCCCTGGTGTTTGGGAGGATGACTGGCAAGATGCGCGAAGGCTGGGTCATCTACGGTATTATGTTAATATTGTTCGTATGCGGACTCGGAGCACTCTATGCTGCAGAATTGGCAGGAAACCCATTGATAAAAGA
>JAUPKV010000474.1 GCA_030837265.1 Methanobacteriota archaeon | reverse complement strand
GCTTTGCTATCGACAGTAATGTCGGCTGCGGGACATATGACGTAACCCAATGGAGAGGTGCTGCCTTTTCCTTCATCGGAAGTTTGGAAATACCAGGAGTCGGTGAAGTAATTCTTTACGTCTTTGTCTAGAGTTAAGGTAATTGCATTCGAGTTTTCTAGAACAATTTCATTACTTGAGGCTTTTTTAACCTCAAAACCCTGATATGTATCTCCGCTCTGAATATGAATTAAATCATCTTTGTCAATAAGCCAGGTGTATTTGAAAACTGCAAAGGAGCTATCGGAACTTTGGAAAACTGAATCCACGTAAGTGATAAAGTAGAGCTGGTCACTTCCGCCTCCGATGTCTGCAGTTGCTGTAAATATCCTGTCTGCAAGAGGCCCGTCCGAGTTCACAACTCCTGAGTCGATCTCTCTTCCGTTTTTACACAGGGAGAACCAGACTTTTTTGCCATCCACATCAACCTGATTAGCGACTAAAGAATAGTTCTTACCCAGGATCCAGGACTCTCCGGCTTTTAATTCTTTTTTCTCACTGCTGGACTGACTGATTACCTGGTTTGCAAGCCAGGTGGAATCATTTCCAACAGTAACATACTGTTTTCCGAACCAGGGTAGCTTATAGAAGAACATCCCGCCAAATTTATTAGTACTCGTATTGGCATTCAATCCAAGATCGGAAACAAGGTCGAATTTAGTTGAAACTGGCCGGGTTGAATACACGAGTTCCCCTTCTCCTATTACGTGGTTTCCGGGATTACCTTTTCCAAGCTCATCCTGGCCGTCTTTTTCGACATACTGAAGGCGCTCGCCCAACCAGTTTTTAGCAGCCACATAATCTTTATTTTTGTTTACCTGATAGTTAAAGCCACTAAAAGTGATTGCGTTCCAAATGAAGCCATTAGATGGAGTTTCATTTGTATCTAAAGGAATACCTCTTAAAGTGTAATTTCCGGGGGTTTTAAGTTCTTTTGCCGGGTAGATTATGTAACCTTCCGGAGATGAACTTCCTTTTCCTTCATCAGAAGTCTGGAAATACCAGGAATCGGTGAAATAAGTTTTCTCATCCTTATCCAGGTCAATAGTGATGGACCTATTATTTTCCAGGACAATTCCGCTTTTTAAAGCTTCCTTCACCTTAAAACCCTGATATTCGTTTCCACTATCTATATGTATCAGGTCATCTCTGTCAATGAGCCAGGTGCACTTGAAGACTGCAAAGGAACTAAAAGCACTTGTGAAAACGGAATCCACATAAGTGATAAAGTAGATCTGGTCACTTCCGCCTCCGATATCTGCAGTTGCTACAAATGTCTTGTCTGCAATAGTCCCGTCTGTGTTCACAATTCCCGACTCTAGCTCTGTTCCATTTTTAGATAGGGAGAACCAGACTTTTTTGCCATCCACATCAACTTGATTAACGTTTAAAGAGTAATTTTTACCCAGGTCCCAGGACTCTCCTGCCTTTAAGTTTTTCTTTTCACTGCTATTTTGACTGAATACGAGATTTGAAAGCCAGGTTGAATCGTTTCCAACAGTAACATACGGTTTTCCAAACCAGGGAAGCTTATAGTAGAACATCCCGCCAAGTTTCTTAGGAGTTGTGTTGGCATTCAGCTCAAGGTCGGAAACAAGTTCATATTTACTTGAGACTGGCTGGGTTGAGTACACGAGTTCTCCTTCCCCTATTGTATGATTTCCCGGATTATTTTTTCCAAGTTTATCCTGCCCGTCTTTTTCGATATACTGAAGGCGTTCTCCAATCCAGTTTTCTGAAGCATATTCTTTATTTTTGTTTATCTGGTAGTTAAAGCCTCCAAAAGTGCTTGCATTCCAGCAGAAGCCGTCAGATAAGGTTTCATTGGTGTCTAAGGGAAGACCGGTGACAGCTAGAGACGGAGCTGCAAATCCTGAGGGAACAATCATTGAAAAAGCTGTGATTACAATAAGAAATGAAGATAAAAATTTTTGAATTTCAGATTTCATAATGCCTCGCCTTGTTCTCGTTACGTTTTAGTCAATTTGCTAAAAAGATTATCAATTTTACGCTCTTTTGTTATTTTTATGCTGAAAAGTAACAAGAAATTGAAATATTTAGTTAATAAATCTTATTATTTTAAACTAAAATAATTGTAAATAGTCTAATGTTATGTGTTTATTATTAGATTATTATTATAAGTGATGAAATTACACAAAAAAACTTATGAACAGGATAAAACCTATTCAAGCCTCTGGAACTGATTTTAGCATTTTGAACTTCAAATTGTCCATATTACTCGACTATAAAACGGATAGATCAAAACAATCACACAGAGAAGCTATTATTCAGCTCTAAAAAATGGACTTTCTTGAGAAATAATAAATTTATTTAACAGCGTTTACATTTAATATTAAAAGAGAACTTTTTTATCTGATAAAATATTACGATATTACATCAAAGTCTAATTATTAAAAATATCACTTAAAATAATAAATTTTGAAGCAAGCATTTTTTCTATTACATTATTGCGTCCGGTCTGTCGAGGTATAGCGGAGCTGTTGGAACTTGAGATTAATAGTCCGTTTGCATAATGAGGATTTTTTATGAACTGGAATTTCAAATCTATTTTATTAGCCTGCATATTAATTGCAGTAATTGGTGCAAGTGCCTGTATAGGTGAACAAAAAGAGGGAACTGCCAAAGCAAATAGTTCCGGTACAAATTCCCAGGGTCTTACTGTGGGCATAAGTTCGGATGTCAATAACTGGTATCTCGATAAGTTTGCAGACGGTGATGCCAGGTTTGTCTGGGCTCAGGTATATGAGACCCTGGTAAGGCTCGACTCTGACCTGAAGATTACCCCGGGACTTGCCGAATCCTGGGAAACTGCTGACAACGGGACGACCTGGATCTTTCACCTGCAAAAGGATGTGACCTTCCATGACGGTACGCCTTTTAACGCGGATTCGGTTGTCTTTTCCTACTCGAATAAGTCTTATGTAAGACAGGCAGTACTTAAACCGATAAAAAGTGTCGAAGCTCTTGATAACTACACCGTAAAATTTGTCCTCCAAAAGCCCATGCCTCTGCCTTTTTACCTGACACATGTAGCCTGGCCGGTAATGGGTCCCGGTTGTCTCGATAAGGATGGAAATTTTGTCAAACCAGTAGGGACAGGGCCTTTCAAGTTTGAATCACAAACAAAAGATCAAGAAGTAGTGCTCACAAGAAATGATGCTTACTGGGGAAATAAGTCCCGGCTGGACAAAGTTGTTTTTAAAATAATCCCTGATTCTTCTACGCAGGTAATGGCTTTTGAAAACGGGGAGCTGGACATGCTTATCAAGGTTCCGGAATACGAGGTCAAGAGTCTCGCAGCCAAAGAAGGTATCCAGGTGCATAGGAAGTTGAGTACCTTTACGGATTTCCTGCAGTTCAATTGCGACAAAACTCCTTTCAATGACACGAAGGTACGCCAGAGTGTTGCCTATGCCATCGATACCGAAGTAATTGTAAACAAAGTTCTTGACGGCATCGGAAAGTCGGCAGGCGGAAGGCCCTATTCCCCTAATATGATGTATTCGAACCCTAACCTGAAGACATATATTCCGGATCTTGAAAAGTCAAAAGCTCTTCTTAACGAAGCCGGATGGAAAGATTCCAACGGGGATGGAATTTTAGATAAAGATGGAAATCCTTTAAACGTGACCTTGCTCGTGAGCAAGGGAGTCTGGGCCGCAAGACACACTCCCATGGGTCAGGTTGTACAGGAAGACCTGAGAAAAGTAGGAATGGACGTGAAAATCCAGGTACTTGACGACGGAGCAATCAGCAAACTCGAAAGTGCCGGAGACTTTGGTATGATACTGAGAAGCGGCTATTTTACCTGGGGCCCTTACCCGAAACACTTCTTTGTGCATTATTCAAAGAGTCCGTACTCCCACTATCACAATGAAACCTATGACAAGCTCGTAGATGCAGCAGATTCGACCGTGGACCCGCAGAAACAGCAGGAACTCTATTACTCCTTGCAGGAGTCTGTAACAGAAGAAGTTCCGGCTTTCTACCTTGTACATGAAGAAAAGGTAGTAGCAAGCGGCCCGGCGGTAAAAGGTTTTGTGATAACTGCCGAGGACCCCTGGCTTGACCTTTCAGGAGTTTATCTGGAAAGGAAGTGAATTTGAAACAGAATTAAAAACAGGAAAAGCAGGAATAAAAGGGAATAAAACGCAGGAATAAAATCTATGTGGAAGTATATAGCAAAACGCCTGGCCATGGTTTCGGTGGTGATCGCAGGAGTCACTCTTGTTTCTTTTTTTGCGATGTACCTTGCGCCAGGCGACCCGGCAGAGTTAATAGCCCTTGAGAGATACGGACAGGACCTGAATGCAGGCCAGATCGAATCCGTCAGGGCAGCCGAAGGACTTGATGCTCCTGTTTATATCCAGTACTTCATATGGATGGACCATCTCCTGCACCTGGATCTTGGCAGGTCGTTCGTAACTTCAGATAATGTCCTTGAAGAAGTTCTCTTAAAGTTACCTGCAACTCTAGAACTTACAGTTGCCGGCTTGCTGATCTCCCTGCTAATTGCCCTGCCTGCAGGAATCCTGGGCGCCCTCCGGAAAAATACGCTGCTTGACAATGGCTGCATGTTTGTTTCCCTGATAGGTGTTTCAATTCCTAACTTCTGGCTTGGGATTCTTCTGATCTGGCTTTTTTCCCTGACTCTTCATATTTTTCCCAGCTTCGGGTACGGAAGCCTGAATCACCTTGTTCTTCCTGCCCTTACCCTTGGAACTTCAATGTCTTCAGTGACAGCAAGGCTTACCCGTACCAGCCTGCTGGAAGTACTGGGGCAGGAATACATTTTAGCTGCACGCGCCAGAGGGTTTGATGAGTATACTGTCCTTTTCCGGCACGCCTTGAAAAATGCTCTCCTCCCGGTTATTACATTTGCAGGAATGCAATTGGGCTACCTTTTTGGGGGAGCCGTAATAGTGGAGACAATATTCTCCTGGCCAGGCATCGGAAAGCTCCTTGTAGACTCGATCTTTGCAAGGGACTTCTCTATGGTTCAGGGATGTGTCCT
>JAUPKV010000473.1 GCA_030837265.1 Methanobacteriota archaeon | reverse complement strand
GTCATACATCACAAATTCGTCGTATGTGACTTTAACAGCGATGATCCGGTCGTGTTTTGCGGCTCTTCCAACCTAGCACAAGGAGGAGAAACAAACAACTGTGATAACTTGATTGAAATACGCGACGCCAATATAGCTAACTATTACGCCATTGAAGCCATCCGGTTATTCGACAATTACAGGTTCAGAAGCCTTCAGGAAAACAGCACATCAGACAAACCATTGGAACTCGACCCCACAGATAATTGGGTAAAATCCTTCTACGACCCTAACAATCTAAAGTGCCAGACAAGAAAATTATTCATCGGCTCATAACAAGCCCAGGAGTCAAAAGCAGTAGCAACCCTCAAAACTCAGAAAAACACAAATAAAGGGCATGAAATATTGGACGTTCTGGAAGACATCAGCTCATTATCAGTGGTCACTCCCTTACTTAAATGAATTTAGCAGCATAAACGCTATCTTTCAGTTCTTATTCCCAGAACTTCTTCGTCTTCACATAATTCCTCTCCGCAATCAGAACATCCCTGTAAAAAGCCTCTTCATCCACCCTCATCTTCTCAATCACCCTTGACGCAGTCTCAGGTTCTATCCCTCTGCTGGCAAGCGCAAAACAGTCTTTTTCCCCTGCGAGCACACTATGCTTGCATTCCTGTAAACTCTCTGAATCCGCTTCTTTTCTTCAGGAGTAACTTTGAGATTTTTGCCCTGCTTTTTCACAAGATTGATTTCCTCTTCTTCCCAGGGCTTGAGGGCTATAAAAAGTTCATTTCTACAGACTGTCCCATCCCCAGATATGAGAGGATATAGAATTAATTCTTAATCAGGGATATCATCTATCCTCCTTACAACATCGTCCATCAAACAGGGATGTAAAATAAACTCAAAGTCTTTTGGGCTTTTCGTCTCAATTTCTACAGGTGTAGTTTTGAAGGTGAGTTTTGAGACGTGAGGAGAAAACAAAATAAAAATGGGAATCGAAACAAGTACATAATATAGAATATTGTTTACAGGTAAAGGATCAAAATTCATGAAAATTTCATTAGATTTAATGAGCGTATTATTGTATAGGACTAATTTAGAAGATTCAATGGCAGTCTCAGTAAGATTTTCTGTAGTAGTTGTATAATTAGTCACATTGGAAGTAACATTTGCCTCTGTAAAAAAGTCCTTAAATTGACTTAAATAGATAAATTTGAACAAGATAGAATATATAAATGGATGGAATAACAGCAAAGCAATAAATCCAAGTGAAGAAAAGGCAAAAATAATTCTTTTTGTCCAGCGATAAGTAGGGGAATATAGCCACCATGTCCACCAGGGAGACCTGATATAGTTTGCTGAAATATGATCAAGCAATTGGGAAGCAGATTTTTTTATGTCCTTTGGACCTTGTTTTATGCACTCTTCAAGTTTATTCTTGGCTTCGAAGTAATCACCTACTTTATAGTAAAGACATCCTAAGAGATATAGAACGTAAGCCTTAACGTTTTCAAGTTCATAACCTTCTAAAGCTGAATTTATTGATTGCAGGTTTGATTTAAAATAATAGTACGAAAATACAACAACTAATACCAAAATTATAAAGATTAAAAGAGAACCCAGAAGTAAGTAATTAATTACTAACTCAGCAAAGATTATTTTGGCGAACAATGCTACTAATATAGCCATTAGTAGATAAATTATAATATATATAAGGCGTTTAGTTGAAAAATATTTGAAATTAATAAAAGAATACCTAACGATTGGTAAAAAAAATAGCTCTATATTCTTTTTTACCCAAAGGAGGGAATCGGTCAATAGATCCAATATAACGTGACTGGCAGTCTCCTTCCCCTTACAACAAATAGAGGAGTACATTTCCAGTTCCCGAATGATAGAATAATACTCATTTTTAAATTTAGAACCTTCATTTTCCTTTTTGTCGGGAGATTTATTTGAAGATTGAAAATTATTTGATTTGATAGGTAGAGAGTTAATCACCTTTTTGGATACATCTACAACTCTTTCATCGAGAGATTTAGTCTCACGAGACCATACAACCTGTGGTTTTTCTTCTTTATCCTCGCTAGAGAGAGTCTCTCGATCAAGCACCTCGAGATAACGGGCATAAGCCTTCCATAGGACAAGAAATGATGGATCTTCCTTTGAGTATTGAAATGCAAGGTCAAAAGACCTGCTAGCTTCTTCATACTTTTTGTCCTTAAGCAGGAGTTGGCCTTTCAGTCTCCATGCTTCAGCATTTCTTACATCGATATCAAACGTTTTGTTAATCATTTCATATGACAGAGTAGAACTCCCAAGATAAAGACAAATCTTAGCGAGACAAACATTTGATAAAACATAATCAGGATTTAATTCAAGAACCTTTTCAAAAGCTTCTTTCGCTTTTCCATAATCTTTTTGATAAAAAAAGACTGTACCTTTATTAGTCCAAGCATTGTAATTTGACTGATTTAATTCAATTGCTTTGTCGAAATCTTCAAGAGCTTTTTTGTAGTTCTTAAGATTAAAATAAACCTGCCCCCGATTATTATATGCAATAGAATATTTCATATCACTTATTTCAATGGCTTTTGTATATGCTTCTATTGCATCACAATATTTTTCCATTTTTACACAAATATTCCCTTTGTTATTAAGAGCCAGGGCATACTTTGGATAACTGCTCACGGCTTCATCAAAAGCTTTAATAGCTTCCTCATATTTTTCAATATGCGAAAGAGCAACCCCTTTGTTATAGAAAAACACAGATTTGTCTTCTTCTTTTAGAGAGATTCCATCCAAAAAAGAGATTCCGTCCGAAAGGAAATTTATTGCATTATGGTTGACCTTGGAAATCCACTTCTCGCAAAAAGTAATTACCTTATCATTCTTATCATTCAGTTCTTTACTATTCTTCAGAGATAAAAGGTCAGATTTTAATTCTTCGAGATTCTTGCAAAAAACACTTACTTCATCTATCTTACCATCCAGTTCTCCACTATCCTTCAAAGGTGTTACTTCTAAGTAATTGATTTCTCTTAACCATTTATCCAGATATTTTCCATTTTTACCCTGAAGGGCTTCGCCTTTAAATTTCCGAAGTTGCTCAAGAAATTCGAGATACGTTGAACCGATCCTAAAAAGCACAACTTGTTTACGGGGATCTTGGGAAAAGTCTTTGGAATAAACTTTATAAAAAAAGAAAAGAGATGAAAGATATTCCTCAAGATAAAAATGCGCCAGACCTGTATGACATGAAAGACCTTCAGTTTTTTCATGAGTTGCACCCTCAAAGATTCTTTTAGCTTCCGTTTCTCTTTGAAGATTATACAGGCAAATGCCCTTGTTTACATTAGCCTTAACCACAGAAATTTTATCCTCAGAAACCTTCTCTAACTTTGAGATAGCTTCCTCTAACTTTGAGATAGCTTCCTGGTACTTTCCTTGTTTCATGAGATTAAGACCATCTTGAATAGTCTTATCACCGTTTGACTTATTGCCCGACATAAACTCCTCAAACCGATAGCTTAAAATTAGAGGTAAAGGTTAGGATTTCATCTAAGAAGGTCCTAGATATAAATTGTATTTATAATAAAAATAGCATAAAGAATATTTCATAAGGAACTACTTTATCATTAAAAGATAGTTCTGTCTTTAGTTCCCAAACGTTAACAACAAAGTAGATTATGTAACACTATATTTTGATTTTGAAGCTCCGATATACCCTGAATGATTCAAAATATAAAAAATAATATATAGCTCAATACTTGAGACATAACAGGCACGAGTAAACTAAACACTGGGAATCTCAATTCTAGAACAATTTTTTTATTCCCAGAACTTCTTCGTCTTCACATAATTCCTCTCCGCAATCAGAATATCTCTGTAAAACGTCTCCTCATCCACTCTCATCTTCTCAATCACCCTTGACGCCGTCTCAGGTCCTATCCCCCTGCTGGCAAGCGCAATAACAGCCTTTTTCCCCTGCGAGCGGACTATGCTTGCATTCCTGTAAACTCTCTGTATGCGCTTCTTTTCTTCAGGAGAAACTTTGAGACTTTTGCCCTGTTTTTTGACAAGGTTGATTTCCTCTTCTTCCCAGGGCTTGAGGGCTGCAACCATCTGAGACTCACAGACCGGGCAGACGATTTCTTCAGGCACGTTTTTCACCTGGCGGTGGGAGGTCCATTTCTTGCAGTTCGTACAAAAGAGGATAATTTTGTCGTTCATAATGCGTTCCTTAAGGGCGAGGACGATTGAACGGTCGGCTTTCTCCGGAGCGATAAGGTCTCTTTTCATAGCAAAGCCGGCTGAGCCAATTGGAGTAGGACCTGATACTTCGACAGAAATTTCGCCGGCAGCAATTTTCATCAGGACTTCTTTTGCCCTTGGGACGTCAAGCATGTCATGGAAAATCTCTCGGACCACCTCATCGTACATTGAAGAGCCTTCGTAGATTTCAAGGAGCTTTTTCATGCTGATCCTGTCATAGTCGATGTCCCGCGAAAGTGCACCGAACTTACGGGCCACATGGACCATTTTCCATTTCATGAGGGTTGTGTTTTTCAGGGTCATTTCAATAATAGGCTCAACATGTTCCGGTCGTAAGGAGAGAAGCATATCCCGGATCTGAACAGGACCGACCCTGCGCGGGAGAGTCAGCCTGATCCTGTACGGATCCACTTCCTGAGCCACACTGCTTCCGAATCTGGCTGAAAGGAGAGAGGTAAGGACTCTTGCCAGCGTCCCATTTGTGTTGTGGCCAAAACATGCGTCCAGGGTCACAGCATCTCCTTCGTCTTCGATTACAATCGTGTCTGCATCGGGAAGCGGGAAGTTTCCTTCAACATGGTCCCGCAGCAGACGGATAACTTCAAGTACGGCTGCCTTTGCCACTGGATATTTCCTCTGAAGCTTTTCCGCAACCGCATCGTCATCAAGTCCTTCTCGAATGAGGGCTGCGGTCTCAGCTCTAAGCTTTCCCACATCCTGGGCTATTTCAAAGGGAACAGGGATTTCTTCTCCTGTCCAGCTCGGAACCTCTCCCATGCCTTCAACAGGCTCAACCTTAATTCTGTCCCTGGCCGGTTCCCGTTCGCGATCAGGCATTTCTATAACGCGCCACATATCTCCCTTTGTAATAAAAACGGCTCCGGGTTCGGCAAAGTTTACTACAAAAGCTTCGTCCAGAACCCCGATAGATTTTCCGCTCACGATATCGTAAATTTCATACTTCTTTTCGTCAGGGATCATGGAGAGGTTATCGTAATAGTATTCCCGGCTTTTTTTGCGCCTTTTCAGCAGGTTTGAGTCTTTGTCCTGCCAGACCAGTTTGTAATCCCCTATCTGGGCAACAACCCTTTGAAGCTCTTCAATCCGCAAGTCTTTGAACGTGTAAGTGCGCCTCAAGATCCTGAAAATCCTGTCTATCCCGATCTCCCCGAAGTCCATAACCATGCCTGCAATCTGGTTTGCCACAACGTCAAGGGAATTTATATGCGGGGAAATCGCTTCAACCTTGCCTTCGAGTGAGGCTTTTGTAATTGCCATACTCTCTGCTGTATCGTCGGCTTCCATGGAAATAATCGTGCCCCGTGAGACCTCATGCAGCCTGTGCCCTGCTCTTCCAACCCTCTGGAGAAGCCTTGAAACCTGGCGAGGAGAGCCATACTGGATCACTCTGTCAACATTTCCGATGTCGATCCCGAGTTCCATTGACGATGTGCAGATTAAACCCCTGAGGGCTCCGGACTTAAATTCCTCTTCGGCCTCAACGCGGGCTTCAAACGACAGGGAACCGTGGTGGACACCAATAGAGG